>URCN01000060.1:0-9899 GCA_900546335.1 uncultured Streptococcus sp. | reverse complement strand
CTCTTCCAGAGAGCGAAAAACAAAAAAATTATACAAAAACCTTGAAAATTCTCGCAATCATGCTATAATAATGCATAGAGACAAGTCACTTAGTCCCTTTCTACTAGAGAGTGCGTGGTTGCTGGAAACGCATAGAAAGCCTAAACTGATACTACTCTACTGACTTTTATGCAAACATAAAACGGTGGCTACGTTAAAGCCAATCAGAGGTGTCCCTCTTTTTTGAGGAACATAAATGAAGGTGGAACCACGTTGCGACGTCCTTTTATGGATGTCGTTTTTTGTTTGGTCAGAAGGAGGAAGAACGATGCTTTATATGATTGGCGGATCGCCTTGCAGTGGAAAGTCAACAATTGCCTCACTTCTTGCTAGACAGTATCAACTACTTCATATCAAACTGGATGATTTGGTAGAAGAGATGATGAGTCAAGCAAGTGCAGACTCACAGCCAATTTGCCTTCTTAGGAAGGATAGAAATCCAGAACAAATCTGGATGAGAAAGCCAGAAGAGATGGCAGATGAAGAATGGTGCTTTTATGAAGAGATTTTTCCTTATGTAAAATCTTACTTGATAAAAAATCAAAACAGACCTCTCTTGGTGGAGGGAGCAGGACTTTTGCCTCACTTGGTAAAGGAGCTTGAATGTCAAGTATCATCCTATCTATGCTTGACTCCGACAGCTGATTTTCAAAAAAAGCATTATATACAGAGAGAATGGGTTCCTTATGTCTTAGAGGGTACAACCAACCCTGATCAAGCTTTTGAAAACTGGATGCAACGAGACATTCTTTTTGCTCAAATGGTTCGTAAGGAAGCGGTGAGATTAGGCTATCCTAGCCTCATGACAGATGGTAGTCAATCAGAAAATCAGACTGCGAAAGAGATTGCTCGGCTCTTAAAATTGTCCAACAAAAATAGAATAAATATTTAAGGAGAAAACCATGATTAAGATTACTTTCCCAGATGGCGCTGTTCGTGAATTCGAATCTGGCGTTACTACTTTTGAAATTGCCCAATCTATCAGCAATTCCCTCGCTAAAAAAGCCTTGGCTGGTAAATTCAACGGCAAACTCATTGACACGACTCGTGCTATCACTGAAGATGGTAGCATCGAAATCGTGACACCTGATCACGAAGATGCCCTTCCAATCTTGCGCCACTCAGCGGCTCACTTGTTTGCCCAAGCAGCTCGTCGCCTCTTCCCAGATATTCATTTGGGTGTAGGTCCAGCTATCGAAGATGGTTTCTACTATGATACGGACAATCAGGCTGGTCAAATCTCCAACGAAGACCTTCCTCGTATCGAAGAAGAAATGCAAAAAATCGTCAAAGAAAACTTCCCATCTATTCGTGAAGAAGTATCGAAAGATGAAGCGCGTGAAATCTTCAAAAACGACCCTTACAAGTTGGAATTGATCGAAGAACACTCTGAAGATGAGGGTGGTTTGACCATCTACCGTCAAGGTGAATACGTGGACCTCTGCCGTGGCCCACACGTTCCATCAACAGGCCGCATCCAAATCTTCCACCTTCTCCATGTAGCTGGTGCTTACTGGCGTGGAAATAGCGACAATGCTATGATGCAACGGATCTATGGTACAGCCTGGTTCGACAAGAAAGACTTGAAGAACTACCTTCAAATGCGTGAAGAAGCTAAAGAACGCGATCACCGTAAACTTGGTAAAGAGCTTGACCTCTTCATGATTTCTCAAGAAGTCGGACAAGGACTTCCATTCTGGTTGCCAAACGGTGCAACTATCCGTCGTGAATTGGAACGCTACATTGTCGACAAGGAGTTGGCTTCTGGCTACCAACACGTTTACACTCCACCACTTGCTTCTGTAGAGCTTTACAAGACTTCTGGTCACTGGGATCACTACCAAGAGGACATGTTCCCAACTATGGACATGGGGGACGGTGAAGAGTTTGTCCTTCGTCCAATGAACTGTCCGCACCACATCCAAGTCTACAAACACCATGTTCACTCCTACCGTGAATTGCCAATCCGTATTGCTGAAATCGGAATGATGCACCGTTATGAGAAATCTGGTGCCCTCACTGGTCTTCAACGTGTGCGTGAAATGTCCCTCAACGACGGTCACCTCTTTGTGACTCCTGAACAAATCCAAGAAGAATTCCAACGTGCTCTTCAGTTGATTATCGATGTTTATGAAGACTTCAACTTAACTGAATACCGCTTCCGCCTATCTCTTCGTGACCCTCAAGATACTCACAAGTACTTTGACAACGATGAGATGTGGGAAAATGCCCAAACCATGCTTCGTGCAGCACTTGATGAAATGGGTGTTGACTACTTTGAAGCCGAAGGCGAAGCAGCCTTCTACGGACCAAAATTGGATATTCAGGTTAAGACCGCCCTTGGAAAAGAAGAAACTCTTTCGACTATCCAGCTTGACTTCTTGCTTCCAGAACGCTTCGACCTCAAATACATCGGAGCTGATGGTGAAGAGCACCGTCCAGTTATGATTCACCGTGGGGTTATCTCAACCATGGAACGCTTCACAGCTATCTTGATTGAAAACTACAAGGGTGCCTTCCCAACATGGCTGGCACCACACCAAGTAACCCTCATCCCAGTTTCTAACGAAAAACACGTGGACTACGCTTGGGAAGTGGCTAAGAAACTCCGTGACCGTGGTGTCCGTGCAGACGTGGATGAGCGCAATGAAAAAATGCAGTTCAAGATCCGTGCTTCTCAAACCAGCAAGATTCCTTACCAATTGATCGTTGGTGATAAGGAAATGGAAGACGGAACTGTCAACGTTCGTCGCTATGGACAAAAAGAAACCAACACTGTCCCAGTTGATGACTTTGTTCAAGCTATCCTTGCTGATATCGCCAACAAATCTCGTGTTGAGAAATAAAACGTTTAACCTGGGATAAGAATTCCAGCTACCTAAAAAAGAGGTTGGGACAAACGATCCCGACCTCACTTTTTATTAGCAATTAAACTTTGACGCGGTAGCTGATTGAACTTTTTGTTCGTCTTTTAGACTCCAAAAAGCTCCTAATCATCCTCGCGGGGCTGGGACTACGAAATCGAGACTTTGTCTATCGATTTCTGTCCCACCGCCTTTTTATATTTTGTTTTACCTGAGCTAGTAGTGATTGGTTAAACCACCACAAATGGTATCCTCATAAACAATTCTTTCTATCCACTAACTGTTGGATATAGGATATCCTCCCAACATTTGCTTCCATGAGTTAGATAAGTTGACTATCCTCAATCTTTGTCTGCTTCTTTTTCTTTTACGAGATCTTTTTGTGAATCTTTTTCAGAGAGTTTTTGATCGATATACTTGTTAATATTTTCGTAAAATTCCTTGGTCATCTCACTATCTAATTTTGTCGAATTATGGACTTGATTGACTTTTAATTGAACAGATTGAATACCGTAAGAGGCTTGTTTTTGTCGAATGGTTTCTAATTCCTCGCCTGAAATCGGATCTCCAACAACCGTCAAGACCAATTCATTGTTCCTTGACTTGTAGACTTGATTAATGACCGTGTGATTGGCGAACTCTTTTGCTACAAACTGTTTGATTCCTTCTTTTCGCGCTTGATCCATCGTCAGAGTGACTGCTGAATAGCTGGCTGGAAGAATCAATAATACAATCAAGGATATCAACCCAATTCTCATTTTAATGTTTAGCTCTTTAAATGAACTTAAGGGAGATTTTCTCATCAAAATTCTTGTTCCAACAATGTTGGCTAGCATGATAAAGACACAGTTGATCAAGAAAAGATAGAGAGCCCCAAATAAAAATCGTACATTTCCATTAGCTAAACCATAGCCTGCAGTACAGATAGGTGGCATCAGGGCTGTTGCAATGGCTACTCCGGGCACGATATTGTTTGCTTCTTTTTTCCTTGACCCAATGACACCTGCTATCCCACCAGCAATAGCAATGAGAACATCCCAAATGGTTGGAGAGGTTCGTGCAATCAGTTCGCTACTTGCATAAGATAAGGGAGAAATCCAGAAATACAAAGTCGAGACAAGCAAACTGACCAATACTTGAGTAAATAAAACCTCTAGAGATTGTTTGATTAAACGGGTATCAAAAATAGCTAAACCAAAACCCAGTCCAACAATCGGTGTCATAAGAGGGGAAATCAGCATGGCTCCAATAATGACCGCTGTTGAATTCATATTTAAACCTATAGAGGCAATAAAAATCGCACACATCAAAATTACTATATCTCTTAATCGAACATGAAGATCATCATATAATTTCTCACGGTATTCACGTGTTGAATAATTTCTGGTCATTGGTTACTCCTTTTATTTCATATAATCTTGTTTCTGCTTGGATGATGGTAGAGAGACTTCTGTTCAATCTTACATATTTTTTTTCTCACCTGTTATGTTTTTGAAAATTATCCTTTAAGCATCCGTCAGTCTATCCTTAACATTATATCAAAAATTTTACAGTCTTTCTCCAACTAAATCTATCAATTGAACAGATAGAGAAAGGAAGAAATTTTTGTTTCCTTATCCGAAAAAGAAAAAAACGGTATCTCCTCTAAAAGAAGATGCCGTTTTAATCTTTAAACAAGATTGGTGTGTTCGACAATCCATTGCCTCATTTTTATTTTCAATCAGAAGCCATAGATCCCAAACGTGATGATGGTTAGAAGAAACCACTTGATCCAGTTGCCGAATAGTTGTGCTCCAGTCCTGTCAAAGTATAGACGTTGCCCATCCACTACCGTGTGTTTGGTTTTCAATTTTGCATCATGCAAACCGCCCAAGGTGTTGCGTTCCCCAAGATAAGCCCGAAAATTATGGCTACTAAGATAGAGTATCCAATATAATCTATGATTCCTCCGTCAAAATAACTTTCTTTCATTTTTGCCTCTTTTATTGTTTGACTATATTCTAGTCGTTTCCTAGTGTAATATTTTTTACATCTGGACAATCTTACAGTAACTTCTAAACGTTATCATGAAAATAGAGATATAGACTAGAACAAAAATTCCACAGATGGATAAGGTTATCATCAACTATGCTTGCTTACTCAATCATCAGATTCCTATTGGAAAACTTGATGCGAACGGTTGTTCCTATCCCAACCTCAGACTCGATACGAATCTGGTGGCCCAGCTCTTCAGAAATTTTCTTAGATAGATAGAGGCCAAGTCCAGATGATTGCTGGGTCAAACGGCCATTGTAGCCTGAAAAACCACGTTCAAAGACTCGGAGAACATCACTGTTTTTTATCCCAATCCCCGTATCCTTGATACAGAGCTCCTGGCCTTCCATATAAATCTCTAGCCCACCTTCCTTGGTGTACTTGAGACTGTTTGAAAGGATTTGTTCAATGACGACCAACAGCCACTTCTTATCGGTCACGATGATTTTGTCAAGGTCATGGAGATTCACTGTTAGTCCCTTCTGAATAAAGAAAAGAGCGTACTTACGAACCATCTCCTTGACCAAGTTCTCCACTTGAACCTGTTCAAAGACCAAATCATCGTGAAAACTCTCTAAACGCAGGTACTGCAAAACCAGGTTGGTATAGGAGTCAATCTTAAAGATTTCCTGTTCCAGTTGTTGCTTGACCTCACGATCAGAGACTTCTGCCACTAAAAGTCGACTAGCCGCTATGGGGGTCTTGATTTGATGAACCCACAAGGTGTAGTAATCAAGCAAATCCGTCAGCTTGCTCTGCGCTTCCGACTTCTTTTGGTACAATTCAGACTCCCGCTCTTCGAGTTTCTCTGCCAACGCACATTCCAGAGGAGACTTGGGATTTCTCTCAGCATAGAGAACTTCCTGTCGGTAAACCTGAGCTTCTGCAAATATATCCCAAGCCAAAAATAAGAAGGTCAAAAAACTACTGAGCAGAAAGAAATAAAGAAAATAAGTTCCTAGACTAGCAAATAAAAACTGAAAGAGAAGGACGAGAAAGCCTAATGAAAAAATATAAGTAAAAACGCGACTGCGAGAACGCAGATAGGCTAGAAAAAATGATTTCCAATCAAGCATGTTTCAGTCCGTATCCTATCCCTTTCTTGGTTTCGATAAAGCCTGCTAAACCTTGCTCCTCCAACTTTTTGCGCAAGCGAGCAACGTTGACAGACAAAGTGTTATCATCGATGAAAAAATCACTATTCCAGAGTTCTCTCATCAAGTCATCACGCGCCACGATATTGCCAGCATGTTCAAACAAGACCCGCAAAATTTGAAATTCATTCTTGGTCAAACTCAGGACTTCCCCCTGATAGTGCAGGTCCATAGACTTGGTATTGAGGATCACACCCGCATACTCCAGCAGACTTTCATCTCGGCCAAACTCATAGGAACGGCGCAACAAGCCCTGAACCTTGGCAAGGAGCACCTGCTGGTCAAAAGGCTTGGTCACAAAGTCATCTGCCCCCATATTGATCGCCATGACGATATCCATCGCTTGATCTCTCGAAGAGAGAAACATGATAGGTACCTTGGAAATTTTACGAATCTCCTGGCACCAGTGATAACCATTAAAGAGTGGCAAACCAATATCCATGAGGACCAAATGAGGTTCTGACTGAACAAAAAGACTCAATACTTCCATAAAATCTTCTACCAAAACGACCTCAAAACCCCACTCAGAGAGCAGTTTCCCCACTTGTTGCCGAATAACTTGGTCATCTTCTACTAGTAAAATCTTGTGCATGCGCTCCTCCTTTGTTATTTCTCAAAGTATCAAAACCCTTCATATCAGATTTGCGGATCAGTATCTCATACTGTTTAGCAGCCTATTTCCCAAATCCAGATCAGAAAACAGATGCTAAATAGAGAATATTCCCACTGATATCATACCTTATTTTTAATTATAGTTCCAGCCTTATCCTATATTTTCCTTTTTGTGCTCATTTAGTTAGCATTTCTTTAACTTATTTAATAGATCTAGCCTTCTTATTGACAAGCTAGCCATGATTTGTTAGAATATGAATGAACAGATTTATTTATTCATTCATGGAACAAAGGAGGTTAAATCATATTGGACAAAAAACAATCTTTAAAGACAGCAGCCTATGAAGTTTTTTCGAAAAAAGGTTACAAGGCAACAGGAATTTCAGAAATTGCTAGACAAGCTGGTATGGCAGTAGGCTCTTTTTATAACTATTACGAGAGTAAAGAAGCCATTTTTCTAGACATCTATATAGATGAAAACAACCGTGTTCGCCAAGCTATGATCGACGAACTGGATTGGGAAATTGACATGATCGACCTCATTGGCTCAGTCCAGAACTCTCGTTTCTTCCAATAAAATCCTTGCAGAATGGTACAATCCTGCCATCGCAGATGAGTTGCACAGCTACTATTCCTCAGAAGAAGGCAAAGTCGCAAATCCTTTTCATCAGTTTCTAGTTAAAACTTTTACAAATCGTATGCAGGCTGAAGGGTACTCGCCAGAAAAGATTCAAGATATTTTACAGGTTTATAATCTGTTTTACTATATGGATATGCATATCACGGAAAAAGATTTTCCAGATATTGGCAAAACTGTTGAAATACTTGCAACCAACTTCATTAAAGGAGTTCTAAAATAAAGAATGGATTTCTTTATTTTTTGAAAAGATATGAATGAATTATTTTTTAGTTCATTCATAATATTAAGAACAGGAGTCATAAAAAATGAAAAGAGGTAAAAAAATGTTTATTATCATTCTATCAACACTTGGAGCGCTATGTATTATAACTTGGGGTGCCATCGCTTATCTTGGACGAAGCCAGACATTATCGATAAAATCCATCGAAAACCCCAGCGGAGATCTATATTTAATTCATATCACAAAACCGAGTCATCAAATTTGGAAAGCTGGGGCTTATGCTAAGTTTACACTCCCTGATACCTCGTCCGCTGCTAGGAAAAACGAAGCCAAGGGTGAGCAGACCAGTCGATGGCTAACCATTGCCTCCACACCTGATGAAGATGAAATCCTCATTTTGACTCATAATAGTGGTAGTAACTTTAAGAACACCTTGGCACATTTACCAGCTGGCAGTGAGATTGAGATGAGTTGGCTGGATTCCTCTTTGTCTGTTAAAGATACGAATCAGCCACTAGTTTGCTTTGCATCTGATGTCGGCATTTCTGCTCTACGCCCCTTTATCAAAGAATGGGCTGGTAAATGTCCGATTATTCTCAACCATTTTGACAAAGGAGTTACTATTTTCGATAATGAGATGAAAGAACTGGCTCAAAAAACACCGAATTTTACTTATAAAACTAGCGAGGAACTTTCTCAAAGTCAAGAATTTTTAAAACGTGCTATTGATGAATACGGCAATCAAGCTAGTTATCTCATCACAGGTCAGCCTGATGATGTAAATGAGATGAAGAACTTTTTAAAGGAAAATTGGATTGATAGCAAAAACATACAAGTAAGCTCGTTTAGAGGTTTGAAATAGGAGCAATCTATCTTCTATGTATTTCAATCAAACCCTACTAGCTAATTCTAGGTAAATGTGGTAGGATAAACATAGAGAAAGGAGCTTTTATGGCCAATATTTTTGACTACTTAAATGATGTAGCATACGATTCCTTTTATGACCTCCCCGTGAACGAGTTAGATGTTCTTGCCTTGACTGAATTAACCTACCTTGCTTTTGATGATGTAGTCACCCAAGAACCAAAGCGCCTCATAGATCTAGCATCTCAAATCCCTAGAGAAACGACGATGTTGACCAATAAAAACCGTCTCCAGTTGTTGAATCAGCTCGCTCAACACAAACGCTTTAAAAATTGCAAGCTCTCAGACTTTATTAACGATATTGATCCTGAATTGCAAAAACAGTTTGCAGCCATGACTTATCGTATCAGTCTCGACACCTATTTGCTTGTTTTTCGCGGAACGGATGATAGTATCATTGGTTGGAAAGAAGATTTCCATATGACCTATATGAAAGAAATTCCAGCTCAAAAACACGCCCTTCAGTATTTACAGGACTTTTTTGCTCAACATCCTAACCAAAAGGTTGTCATAGCTGGACACTCAAAAGGGGGCAATCTAGCCGTCTATGCTGCTAGTCAGCTCGATCCAGTCTTACAAAAAAACATTGTCGCTGTCTATACTTTTGATGCTCCTGGACTTCACAAGGAACTAACCGAAACACCTGGCTATCAAAACATGATGGAAAGAACGAAAGTATTTGTCCCACAAGGTTCTATCATCGGAATGATGTTGGAAATTCCGGACAAAAAAATCGTCGTTCGAAGCACCGCTCTAGGTGGCCTTGCTCAGCATGACACCTTTAGTTGGCAGGTTGAAGACAAACACTTTGTCCAACTAGACGAGACCAATAGTGACAGCCAACAAGTCGACACTACTTTCAAGGAATGGGTTGAGACGGTCCCTGATACTGAACTGCAGCTCTACTTTGACCTCTTTTTTGGAATCATTCTCGATGCAGGCATCTCTTCTATCAACGATCTTTCTTCCTTCAAGGTTATTGAACACGTTCACCATCTCTTTGTCCAAGCTCAATCCCTCACTCCCGAAGAAAGAGAAATCATGGGACGCTTAACCCAACTCTTGATTGACACTCGCTACCAAGCTTGGAAAAATCGAGAATAGACAAAAACCAACTAATCTAACGATTAGTTGGTTTTTTGTTTAAGAAACTAATGGATACTACTTAGAATCTCGAGTATAGAATTAGTCTTCTTTTTTCTTGCGAGACACAAGTCCAAATCCGCTCATCAAACCAAGTACTCCTAGAGTTGCCAAAGCTGCATGATCTTCCGTACCAGTATTAGGTAATTCTTTGGTTGCTTTAGTAGTTGGAGATTGCTTAGTCGGTTTTTGTTGAGGGGCAGTAACAACTTTTTCGTAGACATGTTCTGTGTCGCCGTTTGGAAGTTTCTTAGTCTCTACGAAGCGGT
>URCN01000059.1:0-9904 GCA_900546335.1 uncultured Streptococcus sp. | reverse complement strand
TGGTGCCTTTCTCTTGAGTTTCCGCTTTATTCCTGAGTTTGGCTGGGGGCGAGGGATTTTAACCTCTATCTTTTTGGCCATTTCAGCTTTCTGTAATGCTGGATTTGATAATTTTGGAAGTACGAGTTTGCTAGCCTTTCAAACGGACCCCTTGATCAATCTAGTCATTGCAGGTTTGATTATCACGGGTGGGCTAGGATTTATGGTCTGGTTTGATTTAGCGACCCAGTTTGGAAAAAAGAAAAAACGCCACCTGCGTTTCCATACCAAGTTAGTTCTCTTTTTAACGGTAGGAATTTTACTCTTTGGAACCGTATCGACTCTCTTAATTGAGTGGAACAATCCTGGGACGATTGGAAATCTCAGCGCTCCAGAGAAACTACTGGTTAGTTTCTTCCAGACCGTCAGCATGAGAACGGCAGGATTTGCTTCCATTGACTACACCCAGGCTCGACCAGTTACCTTACTGATATACATCTTGCAGATGTTTCTGGGAGGGGCACCTGGAGGGACAGCAGGGGGGCTCAAGATTACGACCTTCTTTGTCTTGTTGGTCTTTGCTCGTAGCGAATTGTTGGGCTTGCCCCATGCCAATGTAGCTCGGAGGACCATTGAACCCCGAACCGTGCAAAAATCTTTCAGTGTCTTTATTATCTTCTTGCTGACCTTCTTGCTGGGCTTGATCTTACTAGGGATAACAGCAGAGGGAAATCCGCGTTTTATTTACCTCATGTTTGAGACCATTTCAGCCCTTGCGACAGTTGGGGTGACGGCAAATTTAACGCCGGAGCTAGGCAAGTTAGCTCTCAGCATCGTGATGTTGCTGATGTTTATCGGCCGTATTGGTCCCTTGACACTACTGGTCAGTGTAGCGGAATACCAGCCAGACAAGAAAGATACGATTCACTATATGAAAGCAGATATCACTATCGGATAAGAAAGGAAGAACGATGTCAGATCGGACAATTGGAATTTTAGGCTTGGGAATTTTTGGGAGCAGTGTTTTGGCTGCCCTAGCCAAGCATGACATGAATATCATTGCTATTGATGACCACGAGGAGCGCATTAATCAATTTGAACCTGTGCTGGCGCGTGGAGTAGTTGGAGATATCACGGATGAAGAACTCCTTCTATCAGCGGGGATTGACACCTGTGATACCGTAGTTGTCGCAACAGGGGAAAATCTGGAGTCCAGTGTTCTAGCGGTTATGCACTGCAAGAGTCTAGGAGTGCCGACCGTCATTGCCAAGGTAAAAAGTCATACAGCTAAAAAGGTTCTAGAAAAAATTGGCGCAGACGCAGTCATCTCACCAGAGTTTGAAATGGGGCGCTCATTGGCGCAGACTATCCTCTTTCATAACAGCGTAGACGTCTTTCAGCTGGACAAGAATGTATCGATTGTCGAGATGAAAATCCCCCAATCATGGGTAGGTAAAAGCCTCAGTCAGTTGGATTTGCGTGGGCGATACAACCTCAACGTACTTGGTTTTCGTGCCTACGAAAATGCTCCTCTGGATGTCCAATTCGGACCCAATGACCTTTTGCAGGCAGATGCCTACATCATGGCCGTCATTAATAACCAACATCTGGACACCCTAGCTGAACTGAGTGAGTAGGAGAGGAAGGGTACTCTCTATCCCAATAATTAACGAGTCAATATAAGTATTTTATAAGAGGGATTTAAGAAAAATTTTAACTTTTTCTTAATCCTTTTTAATTTTAGGAGATTATACTAGAGTCATCAAAAAAAAGAAAACTCTAAGGAGAATCCTATGAAATTCAATCCAAATCAGAGATATACTCGTTGGTCAATTCGCCGTCTCAGTGTCGGTGTTGCTTCAGTTGTTGTGGCTAGCGGCTTCTTTGTCCTAGTCGGTCAACCAAGTTCTGCACGTGCTGATGTCGTCAATCCGACTCCTGCCCAAGTCGTGCCAGACGCTACTTCGGTGAGTGAAAAGAGCGACTTACCAGCAGAGGTTCTCAAAAAAGCAGTCGATGTAGCTCTTCCTTCAGAACAGTCTATTCCAACACCTAAAGCAAGTGTGGATACCACAAGCTCTTCAGAAAAAGCGGACGCAACTGCTAAAGAGCCTGCAGTAGTGCCAAAAGAAGAAGTGCAAGCACAACCTGACTCTAAGAAACAAACAGAAGATGCAGTTAAACCTGTGGAAAGTCCTGCGTCTACAGTTTCTGGACAAGACCGTGAAGTCAGTGAAGCGCAACCAGCGACCACCCCAGCTGAAGTGCAAAAGGGTGTGGCCGACAACACCAAAGACACAGTAGATGTCCCAGCTAGTTACCTTGACAAAGCCAATTTCCCAGGACCATTTACAGCTGGTGTCAATCAAGTCATTCCATACGAATTCTTCGCTGGTGACGGCATGTTGACTCGCCTGATCTTGAAAGCATCTGATAAGGCTCCATGGTCAGACAACGGTTCAGCTAAAAATCCCGCCCTTCCACCAGTAGAGAAATTGGGCAAAGGTCTTTACTTCTACGAAGTAGACTTGGCAGGCACCCAAGGAAAATCTGACAAAGACTTGCTTGACCTCTTGAAACAAAATGGTACGCAAAGCTATAAAGCTACTATCAAGGTGTACGGTGCAAAAGACGGCAAACCTGACTTAACTAATCTGGTAGCGACTAAAAATTTGGATGTCAACTTGAATAGTTTGACCACTCCAGCTGAAGTCCAAAAAGGTGTGGCCGACAATACCAAAGATACAGTAGATGTCCCAGCTAGCTACCTTGACAAAGCCAATTTCCCAGGTCCATTTACAGCCGGTGTCAACCAAGTCATTCCATACGAAGCTTTTGGTGGAGATGGTATGTTGACTCGCCTCTTGTTAAAAGCTTCAGACAAAGCTCCATGGTCAGACAACGGAACAGCTAAAAATCCTGCCCTATTGCCACTTGAAGGCTTGGCTAAAGGTCAATATTTCTACGAAGTGGATTTGAATGGCAATACGGTTGGCAAAGATGGTCAGGCCTTACTGGATCAACTTCGAGCTAACGGAACACATACATACCTAGCTACTGTTAAAGTCTATGGTTCTAAAGATGGCAAACCTGATTTGACCAATCTGGTTGCTACTCGTCAAGTAACGATTCAGCTTCGTGGAAAAGAAATGGCGACAATACCATCTCAACAAGGTCAGATGAATACGAAACCTTCTGAAACAGGCTCTACAGGTACGACTGAGGGTATGATGGGTACAAATCACCATATGTCAGATATGAAGGTCGATCAACCAGCTTCTAGCCCAATGGCTAATATGATGAAAAAAGATGATAAAGCGATGCTACCAAATACTGGGGAAGCTAAAACAGCTACAGCTGGCCTTGGTATCTTTGGTCTAGCCTTGGCAGGTCTTGTTGGACTTTTAGGTTTGACAACTAAACGAGAAGATTAAGATTCAAATCACTTAAACATTAGAGAAAATAGTGTTATACTAAAGCAAGTATAACACTGTTTTTATCGAAGGAGTGTCAGATGAAAAAGACAATTTTGCTGGTTGATGATGAGATAGATATCCTAGATATTCAAAACCGCTATCTTATACAGGCAGGTTACGACGTTTTGGTCGCCCATGATGGTAAGGAGGGGTTAGAGCTTTTCAGAAAAAAATCTATCGACCTTATTATCACAGATATCATGATGCCCAATATGGATGGGTATGATTTTATTAGTGAAGTTCAGTATATCGCTCCGGATCAACCCTTCCTCTTTACAACTGCTAAGACAAGCGAACAGGATAAGATTTATGGATTAAGTTTGGGGGCAGATGATTTTATAGTCAAACCCTTTAGCCCACGCGAATTGGTTTTAAGAGTGAATAATATCTTGCGTCGCCTTAGCCGTGGAGGAGAGACAGAACAGATCGAGTTTGGTGACTTGGTAATCAACCATGTGACTCATGAAGTTCGCATTGGGGAGCAACCTTTGGAATTGACAGTAAAATCCTTTGAACTTCTATGGATATTGGCCAGCAATCCTGAGAGAGTCTTTTCAAAGACGGAACTTTACGAGAAGGTATGGCAAGAGGACTATGTGGATGATACCAATACACTCAATGTTCATATTCATGCTTTGAGGCAAGAGTTGACTAAGTATACAAATTCAAATGCTCCTGCTATCAAAACTGTCTGGGGTTTGGGCTATAAGATGGAAAAACCAAGAGGTAGAAAATGAAATTAAAAAACTATATTCTAGTGGGGTATCTAGTGTCGACTCTACTAACGATTTTGGTCGTTTTCTGGGCAGTCCAACGAATGTTGATCGAGAAAAGTGAAGTTTACTTTCTAGTTGGAATGACCTTGATTGCTAGTTTCATTGGCGCTGCAGTGAGTATCTTTCTTCTGTCGCCTGTTTTTTCTTCTCTGAAACATTTGAAAAAACAAGCTCAGGATATAGCAAGCAAGGATTTCAGCACAGAAATCGAAACCAAAGGACCATTAGAATTTCAAGAGCTGGGTCAGGCTTTTAATGACATGTCCCACAATTTGCAAGCCACCTTTCAATCACTTGATGAGAGCGAGCAAGAAAAGAGAATGATGATTGCGCAGCTCTCTCACGATATTAAAACTCCCATTACCTCTATTCAGGTTACTGTGGAGGGAATTCTAGATGGGGTGATTAAGGAAGAGGAGCGGCTCCACTACTTAGCCACGATTGGTCGGCAAACTGAGCGTCTAAACAAGCTAGTGGAGGAATTGGATGTTTTGACTCTCAATACACAACCTCAAGACACTGATACTGAAGAAGTCGAAGAGGTCTTTTTAGACCAGCTGCTGATTGAGTCAATGAGTGAATTCCAACTCCAGATTGAACAAGAGGAGCGGGATGTTTACATTCAAGTATCACCTGAGTCAGCGAAAATCAAGAGCCATTCTGACAAACTTTCTCGCATTCTAGTCAATTTGTTAAACAATGCCTTTAAATATTCAGAACCAGGAACCAGAATCGAGGTTCTTGCCCAATTAACAGAACAAGAGCTGACAATCAGTGTGAAAGACGAGGGTCAGGGGATCCTTCCTGAAGATTTGGAAAAGATTTTTAAACGACTTTATCGTGTAGAAACTTCGCGCAATATGAAGACAGGTGGACATGGCTTAGGTCTTGCGATTGCACGAGAACTAGCTCATCAGCTTGGTGGCGAAATCACAGCAGAAAGTCAATATGGCTTAGGAAGCAAGTTTACATTCTGTCTCAATTTGAAATAAAACCGTAAAATCCCTTTACATATCTAGCTTTTCATGGTATAATAGCCTTTGTGTGAAATAGCAGCAGGAAAGCATGAAGCTCGTCAACAGGTGTCTTATGACAAGTAACCTTGGCTGTTTAGGCGAAGGGCATCTGCACGAATCAGGGCTTTCTAAGTGACTATTTCCGCCAAATATTATTTATATCAGGAGGACATACATATGTCACGTTATACAGGACCATCTTGGAAACAAGCTCGTCGCCTTGGCCTTTCACTTACAGGTACAGGTAAAGAATTGGCACGTCGTAACTACGTACCAGGACAACACGGACCAAACAACCGTTCTAAATTGTCAGAATACGGTTTGCAATTGGCTGAAAAACAAAAACTTCGTTTCACTTACGGTGTAGGTGAAAAACAATTCCGTAACTTGTTCGTACAAGCTACAAAAATCAAAGGCGGAATCCTAGGTTTCAACTTCATGCTTCTTTTGGAACGTCGTTTGGATAACGTTGTTTACCGTCTTGGTCTTGCGACTACTCGTCGTCAAGCTCGTCAATTCGTAAACCACGGTCACATCCTTGTTGACGGAAAACGCGTTGATATCCCATCATACCGTGTAACTCCAGGTCAAGTAATCTCAGTTCGTGAAAAATCATTGAAAGTTCCAGCAATCCTTGAAGCAGTAGAAGCTACTCTTGGACGTCCAGCATTCGTATCATTCGATGCTGAAAAATTGGAAGGTTCATTGACTCGCTTGCCAGAACGCGACGAAATCAACCCAGAAATCAACGAAGCACTTGTCGTTGAATTCTACAACAAGATGCTTTAATTTTAAGAAATATCTTACAGAAAGCCTACAACAGTGGGCTTTTTGCTTTGTCTTAAAAGGTTGATTTCTGGGTTTGCTTAGATATTTGCTAGATTGATTTCATTGCTGCTTCAAAGAATGAGACGGCTTTTTTTGCGTTCTCTTTTGAGAGGTAAAAAGAAGCGTGACCCTCCCACAGCTATAGAGCTTTTAGGCGGGAAAACCACACTTCTTTCTTGAATTAATTTTACATCATTTTGACTTAAAAAACAAATAGAGGCGTCCCACCTCCTACCGCAGAAAGATCTGTTTCAAGGGGAGATGGAAAACCTCTATTCGTTAATTTAATTATAGCCTAAAAAACTTTTAAATACAAGGCTATTGAGATAGTAAGGGGGAAAAAAGAAGTAACCATCATTCCGACCACATAGTAGACAGGGGGGAACAAGATTACTTCCTTTATTTACTTAAGTATACAACATTTTTACAAGAAAGCAAAGTAGCAGGTTAGTCTAATGGGGTGCTTGTTGTACTTTAGCAAGTAAGGTGTGCTATAATGCTTTTAACAGGAACTAAAAGCCATTAGTAAATAACTAATATTGGGTCATATTGTTCCGATGTTAGAGAGAAGGAACTTAATGAAATTATGGGAATATGTTGATAAAAATGTTCGCCTTATTTTAGAAGATGGGACCTCCATCAAGGGTAGGGTGGTTGATTGGTTTGACGGTTATGATTTAGATGGTCCTGACGAAATAGTTATAGGTGATCGCTCATATCCTGAAGATATTATCAAGAAAATCAAAATTATTAGTGCTTAGTTCAACCTAGGCGATTTTATCGACTAACTATAAAAAGTATAAGAACTATCGAAAAAATAGCAGAGAGGAAAATAAATGAGTAAACAGCTTTGGAAGTATCTTCGATCAAGGGTTCAGATAGTCACTAATTGCGATAAGATAATCAAGGGACGTGTCATAGACTTTGTTGACGAAATGGACAATGATGAGCAAGATGAAATCACTATTCTCATTGCTAATCCTAGTCCAGATGAAGCTACTGAAATTTCTCTCTTTGAGAGTGAGATTGTCTCGATTAAAACAATCTCATAGGACTTAGAACAATCTAGGTGCTTTTACCTGCCTTATTTGAAAGAAAACACTATGGAAAAGGATTTAGTTTATATGGCAATATTAGATGATTTACAAGAGTTATATGACAATGGTTGGGATGCCTCTTTTGATTATAATGGTCAAGTATGTGGGATTTTTCCTAATTCTGTTCATGATATTGTAGTGGTGATTGGAGATAAGGAATACCAGGTATCATCATTCATTGATCTGATTTCTCTAAAAATTGACGATAACACTTTAGTAGAAATTATGGATGGAATTGAAGTGCAGTATTATTAAAATAAAAATCATCTTTGATGAATGAACTGCACCCCAAAAATTAGATTTTGTCTGTTAAATTTTTGGAACGTAGCTCAATATGCTACAACGTTCTTATTAGGAGGGGAAGGGTAATGGGTTATAGTCAACAAGTATTAGACATGCTCCAGCAAACAGTCAGTGGTCAGATTGATAATTTTTGGGATTTTTCCTTTACGTTTAACGCTCTTTTTGGAGAAGATGCGGAATTTTCCGAGGCTTGGGATAATGAAAACTCTGAAATGTTTGACGCTCTCAATGACTTTGAGTTGATGATATTTTTAGAGGAACATGATCCAAGCGACAAACAAGGTTTTATCGATTTCTTAACACCTTACTACGAAAAAGCAAAGCAATTAGCCAATATTGAAAGGAATATTTAAATGACACTCTGGAAATTTAACCGTACAGATGTAATTATCACGTTAAAAAATGGCGCGGTAGTTAGAGGATTTGTAGAAGACTATTGTGACGCCTCTGACAATGACGAGGAGATTGACTCCTTGCTGGTAGATGTTGATGGAACTCTTTATGAATATTTTGAAGATGAAATCGTCAGCATCATAGAAAGCTAGTAGTGGGAATAGAATCTAAGGAAAAAATCTTGTTTGTTGAGATTGTTTTAGTTGGGATGGTCCTATATGAAAAAGGATGAAATTAAAAAATATTTAGACAAAGATCTTGAATTTAATTATAATAGCCGAGGTGCTTGCTTTTTATCGAGTATATGTGTAGTTGGTTATGATTATGAAGGTCAGCAGTTTGATACAATTGATGAAGCTATGGAAGCTAAAGTATTTGACGGGAAAAGCTTAGTAGATATATGGGATGAAGTTTTTCCACAAGTTTTTTAAAATGAAAAGCACCTTTGATGAACTGCACCCCAAAAGTTAGATTTTTTCTGTCTAACTTTTGGGGTGCAGTTCAAATGTATGAGATATTTTTAGTTTTGATTTAATTTCGATATTTTTCCGGAAAATACTTATTTTTCGGAAAGTCAAGATTTTGTTATTATTTATGATATACTGGTACCGTAATTATATCCTTACAGAGGTTAAGTAAGGGTTTCAGTACACGTCAATAGATGTCAAAATATTGATTTTAAGCGATTTTTGATTTTTGGAAACTCATTATATCGCACTACAAATCAATAAAAACTCTACCTTTTACTCTACCTTTTTTAGATAAATATATCATCTGGATATTGAAGTTAAGCCCTGCTATCATTTCGATGGCAGGGCTTTTTAATGTTTGGGACACTACCTTCTTATCTATATTTTGATGGAGCTGAAGTTGACATCTACAAAGTTTAATGTTAAAATACATTCAAAAATATATTTGAATGAGGTGCTTTATGGTTCAAAATGTTGTTACTTCAATAATCCTGTATTCTGGGACAGCCGTAGACTTACTTATTATCCTAATGTTATTTTTTGCCAAAAGAAAAAGCAGAAAAGACATCATTAACATCTATTTAGGACAATTTCTAGGCTCTGTTAGTCTAATATTGCTAAGTTTACTTTTTGCATTTGTCTTAAATTATATTCCTAGTAAAGAGATTTTAGGTTTGCTCGGTTTGATTCCAATTTTCCTAGGACTCAAAGTTTTGCTTTTAGGAGATTCTGATGGAGAAGCTATTGCAAAAGATGGTTTGCGCAAAGATAATAAAAACCTGATTTTTCTAGTCGCTATGATTACTTTTGCAAGTTGTGGTGCTGACAATATTGGTGTTTTTGTCCCATATTTTATTACCTTAAATTTAGCGAATTTGATAGTGGCTTTACTTACCTTTCTAGTCATGATTTATCTCTTGGTTTTTTCTGCCCAAAAATTGGCACAAGTCCCTTCTGTTGGAGAAACTTTGGAAAAATATAGCAGATGGTTTATTGCCGTTGTTTATTTAGGATTGGGGATATATATCCTGATTGAAAATAACAGTTTTGACATACTATGGACTATATTAGGCTAGGAGAAAATATTATGAAAAAAGATAGTATCTGTCAAGTGGATGTTATAAATCAACAAAATGTTACAACCGCAACGAACTACCTTGAAAAGGAAAAAGTCCAAAAATCACTTCGTATTTTATCAAAGTTTACCGATAATAAACAGATAAATATCATCTTTTATCTCCTTGCTGTTGAAGAACTCTGTGTCTGTGATATAGCCTGTTTACTAAATCTCAGTATGGCATCTGCCTCCCACCATCTTCGTAAACTAGCCAATCAAAACATCTTGGATACTAGAAGAGAGGGGAAAATTATATATTATTTTATAAAAGATGAGGAAATCAAAGACTTTTTTAATCAACTAGGATAACAACTATTTTTACTACTTTATCATGATTATATATAGGACTTATCTATGAAATTTTTTGATAAAAATTACTCACATGAAAGACTACTCGTAGCAAATCTTTAAGAAAAAAGTATAATTTAAAGCAAAGCGACCTAGGTAAT
>URCN01000058.1:0-10323 GCA_900546335.1 uncultured Streptococcus sp. | reverse complement strand
AAACAAATAAATTAAGGTTGTATCTAGAAATTTAGTAAGTTTATTTGCTTAAATTAAATTTTATAATACGAAAAGCAACAGCTAAACAGCTGTTGCTTTTGATAACTTTTTTAACTCTTAAACCACGCCTTGTGCAATCATAGCATTGGCAACATTTTTAAAAGTTGTTTTAGCTGTGTTGAGGGTGTTAGTACTAATGCTCTCAACTCGGCCAGAGTATACTAATATCTATTCATCTGATAAGAGAGAGTTTATCATCCAGATATTCATAGCTGGGTGGCCGGCGGCGTTAGAAAGTGGTTCTTGCAGTGATGTAAAACCATAGTGCTGATAGATGGACACGGCCGTAGCCAGTTCAGTAGAGGTTTCTAGATAAAGCTGTTCATAACCTGCTAGGCGGGCTTCCTGGAATATCCGCTTTATCAACCTGCTGGAATAACCTTTGCCACGGCTATTTTTAGTGACATACAGTTTTTGTAATTCAGCAATCTTATCAGACACAGGTGCAAAGCCACCACAGCCAACCAGCTGACCTTCATCTTCCAGAATAAAGTAAGCTGCTCTCTCTTGCTGTTGATAGTAGTCGGCCAAATGATCTAGATGAGAATCAAAGTAGACAGTTCCAGGTTTGTCAAGCCCGAATTCTTCAAGACTAGCTCGAATGAGTTGTGCTACAGCTGGATTATCTCTTACTTCCATTGGCCGTAAGTTCATCATTTGTCCTCCGATAGGATGTATCGACTAATTAAACAATACCTTGTGCAATCATAGCGTTTGCTACGTTTTCGAAGGCAGCGATATTTGCTCCTGCAAGGTAGTCAGTACCAAGACCGTATGTTTCAGCAGTTGTTTTAGCTGTATTGAAGATGTTGGTCATGATGTCTTTGAGGCGTCCATCAACTTCTTCACGGGTCCATGAAAGGCGAAGGCTGTTTTGGCTCATTTCAAGCGCTGATACAGCTACACCACCAGCGTTAGCGGCTTTGGCAGGTCCGTAAAGGATTCCGTTTTCTTTGTAGACTTTAATCGCATCAAGGTCACTAGGCATGTTAGCACCTTCAGATACACAGATAACGCCTTGAGCAACCAAACGTTTAGCTGCTTCACCGTTGATTTCGTTTTGGGTCGCACATGGAAGAGCGATGTCGTAGTTTCCAGCGTAAGTCCATACAGAACCTTCATGGTAAGTAGCAGTTGCTTTCTCAGCTGCATACTCAGTCAAACGAGCACGGCGTTTTTCTTTAACATCAACCAAAAGATCGAAGTCAATACCATTTTCGTCGATGACATAACCATTTGAGTCAGATACAGAGATGACAGTAGCGCCAAGTTCAGTCGCTTTTTGAAGAGCATATTGAGCTACGTTACCAGAACCTGAAATAACCACTTTCTTACCAGCAAAACTGTTACCATTAGCTTTGAGCATTTCTTCAGTATAGTAAACCAATCCATAACCAGTTGCTTCTGGACGAATCAAGCTACCACCGAATCCAAGAGGTTTACCAGTCAAGACACCTGCATCAAATTGGTTAAGACGTTTGTATTGTCCGTAAAGGTAACCAATTTCACGTCCTCCAACACCGATATCACCAGCAGGTACGTCAAGAGATGGTCCGATGTATTTTTGCAATTCAGTCATGAAGCTTTGGCAGAAGCGCATCACTTCAGCATCAGTCTTACCTTTAGGATCGAAGTCTGATCCCCCTTTACCTCCACCTATTGGAAGTCCAGTTAAGACATTTTTAAAGATTTGTTCGAAGCCGAGGAATTTCAAGATCCCTTGGTTTACAGTTGGGTGGAAACGAAGTCCGCCTTTATATGGTCCAACAGCTGAGTTAAATTGAACACGGTAACCACGGTTGACTTGGACTTTACCTTCACGGTCAACCCAAGGAACACGGAAAGAAATCACGCGCTCAGGCTCAGTGATGCGTGCCAAGATGTTTTCTTCGATATACTCAGGGTGTTTTTCAAATACAGGTTCCAAAGTGCTGAAGAATTCTTCAACCGCCTGGAGAAATTCAGCCTCATGCCCGTTACGAGCTTTCACAGTTGCAAACACGCTTTGGATATAGTCTTTAGCAGATGTCATATCGTTCTCCTTTTGTTGTTATATTTTATTACATGAGCCATTATAGCAGAATTTTTTTTGAGTGTAAAGAAAAAAACAGAAATTTTCTAAAAATTCTTTCAATTTACAAAACCGAACGTTTTATATAGAAATTAGTTTCTCAAAGAGAAAATCTTAAAGTATGGTATAATATTAGAAATAAAAGGAATCTGGAGGATCAGAATCATGGTATCAACGAAAACACAAATAGCTGGCTTTGAGTTTGACAATTGCTTGATGAATGCGGCGGGAGTTGCTTGTATGACGATAGAAGAGCTTGAAGGGGTCAAAAACTCAGCGGCGGGTACTTTTGTCACGAAGACAGCGACCTTGGACTTTCGTCAGGGCAATCCTGAGCCACGTTATCAGGATGTTCCACTTGGTTCTATCAACTCTATGGGTTTGCCAAATAATGGCTTAGACTATTATCTGGACTATCTTTTGGACTTGCAGGAAAAAGAGCCAAACCGTACTTTCTTCCTATCTTTAGTTGGCATGTCTCCAGAAGAAACACATACCATCTTGAAAAAAGTTCAAGAGAGCGAGTTTAAAGGACTGACAGAGCTTAATCTCTCTTGCCCAAATGTTCCAGGAAAACCTCAGATTGCCTATGATTTTGAAACAACAGACCGTATCTTGTCAGAGGTATTTGCCTACTTTACCAAACCTCTTGGAATCAAATTGCCACCTTATTTTGATATTGTCCACTTTGACCAAGCGGCTGCTATTTTCAACAAGTATCCACTCAAGTTTGTTAACTGTGTTAACTCTATCGGAAACGGCCTTTATATAGAAAACGAGTCGGTCGTGATTCGTCCTAAGAATGGTTTTGGTGGAATTGGTGGAGAGTATATCAAACCGACTGCTCTAGCGAATGTGCACGCCTTTTACCAACGTTTAAATCCCCAAATCCAAATCATCGGAACGGGTGGCGTTCTTACGGGTCGTGATGCCTTTGAACACATCCTTTGCGGTGCGAGTATGGTGCAAGTAGGGACTACCCTTCACAAAGAAGGCGTCGGTGCTTTTGAACGCATTACCAATGAACTAAAAGAAATCATGGAAGAAAAAGGTTATGAGAACCTAGAAGATTTCCGTGGGAAATTGCGCTATATTGATTAAAGTTAGTAAAAAATCAGAAGAAAGGAGAGATGATGCTAGCCATTGAAGACAGTAAGAAGTTGACTTTATCAAATCTATCTAGCTTGAATCTATTTACAGGGACAGATCAGGGCCAGTTTGAAGTTATGAAGAGTCAGGTGTTGAGGCAGATTGGTTATGATCCAGCTGATCTCAACTTTGCTTACTTTGATATGAAAGAAGTAGCTTATAAAGACTTAGAGTTGGAGTTGGTCAGTCTCCCTTTCTTTGCGGATGAGAAAATCGTGATATTAGACCATTTTGTCGATATCACAACAGCCAAGAAACGCTTTTTAACAGATGATGAGCTCAAGTCGTTTGAGGAATACCTTGATAACCCTTCGCCAACAACCAAGTTGTTGATTTTTGCTGAAGGAAAGTTAGATAGTAAAAGACGGCTAGTCAAATTGCTCAAACGAGATGCGACTGTCTTTGATGCTATTGAACCCAAGGAACACGAACTCCGCCAGTATTTCCAAAAATGGAGTCAGACACAAGGTCTTCAGTTTGTGGGGCAATCCTTTGAAAATCTACTTCTCAAATCTGGTTTTCAATTTAGTGAAATCCAGAAAAATCTCTTTTTTTTGCAGTCTTATAAGCCCGACGGCGTGATTGAGGAGAAGGATATTGTCGAGGCTATTCCAAAGACTCTGCAGGACAATATTTTTGATTTGACTCAGCTTATTTTAGCTAAGAAGATTGACCTGGCCCGTGACCTGGTTAGAGACTTGACCTTGCAAGGGGAGGACGAAATCAAGCTCATAGCTGTCATGTTAGGACAGTTTCGAACCTTTACTCAAGTGAAGATTTTATCAGAGACTGGTCAGACGGAATCGCAGATTGCAAGCAGTCTGGGAACTTACTTGGGGCGCAATCCTAATCCTTATCAAATCAAGTTTGCACTGAGAGATTCGAGAGGGATTTCCTTAGGTTTTCTCAAGCGAGCGATTTCTTATTTGATCGAAACAGACTACCAGATTAAGACAGGGGTCTATGAAAAAGGGTACTTGTTTGAAAAGGCACTTTTGCAGATCGCGACAGAAGCAAATTGAGCAAAAAACTTGAAAAAAGAGGATGATTGCGTTATCATTTTCATATAGAAAGAAAAAGAGGTATTACAGATGGCTATTATCTTACCAGACCTTCCATACGCATACGACGCTTTGGAACCATACATCGATGCAGAAACAATGCACTTGCACCATGACAAACACCACCAAACTTATGTAAACAATGCAAATGCAGCTCTTGAAAAACACCCTGAAATTGGTGAAGATCTTGAAGCCTTGCTTGCTGATGTAGAATCTATCCCAGCTGATATCCGCCAAGCGCTTATCAACAATGGTGGTGGACACTTGAACCACGCTCTTTTCTGGGAATTGATGACTCCTGAAAAGACTGCTCCTTCAGCAGAACTTGCAGCAGCAATCGATGCAACATTTGGTTCATTTGAAGAGTTCCAAGCAGCCTTTACAGCAGCAGCTACAACTCGCTTCGGTTCTGGATGGGCATGGTTGGTTGTCAACAAAGAAGGGAAGCTTGAAGTGACTTCAACAGCAAACCAAGACACACCAATCTCAGAAGGTAAAAAACCAATCTTGGGCTTGGACGTTTGGGAACATGCTTACTACGTGAAATACCGCAACGTGCGTCCTGACTACATCAAAGCTTTCTTCTCAGTCATTAACTGGAACAAAGTAGACGAGCTTTACGCAGCAGCTAAATAAAAAATATGGAGGGAAGAGTCAATCTTCTCTTTTTAAGGTTATAAAGCAGAAGTCTGACAGAATCGTCAGACTTTTTTCATTTAGAGGATATTCGTGCCAACTTGTAGAAAATATGGTAAAATAGAGTGTTAAGTAATCGTGGAAAAGGAAGACTATGCGTAAAGAAATTGCACCTGAATTATACAATTATAACAAGTTTCCTGGCCCAGAATTTCATGTGAATGGGGATAAGGTTGAGACTGAAGGGATTGCTTTTACCTTGGTTGAAAATATCAAGGATGCCTTCGATGTGACAGTCTTTAATCAACGCTTCTCAGAAGTGTTGACCAAGTTTGATTATGTCGTGGGGGACTGGAGTAATGAACAGCTCCGCCTACGTGGTTTTTACAAAGACGATCGAACAGAGGAAAAAATTGAAAAGATCAGTCGCTTACAGGACTATCTTTTGGAGTACTGTAGTTATGGTTGTGCCTATTTTGTTCTAGAAAACCAAGCACCTAAGCGTGCGTCATTTGACAAGAAATCGCGTAAAAAAGAGGAGGAGAACCTTTCTAGAAGAGGCAAGAAACCTTCGCAAAACAAGAGAAAACCAAATACGGATAAGCGAAATAGACGTCGTCATAAGGACCAAAAGTCTCAGAAAGAGGACAAGGGACAGCGCCATTTTGTCATTCGTCAGAAATAGATAGAGAATAAGGAGAAGAGATGAAACCGTCTATTTATAGTTTAACACGCCAAACCATGCAAGAATGGGTATTAGAACAAGGAGAAAAGAAATTCCGAGCAGATCAAATCTGGGAATGGCTTTACCGTAAACGTGTCCAGTCATTTGAAGAAATGACCAACCTTTCTAAAGATTTGATTGCTAAGCTCAATGAGCAGTTTGTCGTAAATCCTTTGAAACAACGAATTGTACAAGAGTCAGCTGACGGTACTGTTAAGTATCTTTTCGAGTTGCCAGATGGCATGTTGATTGAGACAGTACTCATGCGTCAACACTATGGCTTGTCAGTCTGTGTGACCACTCAGGTTGGCTGTAATATTGGTTGTACCTTCTGTGCATCAGGCTTGATCAAGAAGCAACGTGACCTCAATAACGGGGAAATCGTAGCACAGATCATGCTAGTTCAGAAATACTTTGATGAACGTGGTCAGGATGAACGTGTTAGCCATATCGTTGTCATGGGAATTGGTGAACCATTTGATAACTACAACAATGTTTTGAATTTCGTCCGTACCATCAATGATGACAAGGGGATGGCAATCGGTGCTCGTCACATTACTGTTTCTACGTCAGGTTTGGCCCATAAAATTCGTGACTTTGCTAATGAAGGCGTACAGGTTAATCTGGCTGTTTCCCTTCACGCACCCAATAATGAATTGCGTTCAAGCATCATGAAAATTAACCGTGCCTTTCCGATTGAAAAACTCTTTTCTGCTATTGAGTACTATATCGAAACAACCAATCGCCGTGTGACCTTTGAATACATTATGCTCAATGAAGTCAACGACGGTGTTGAACAAGCCTTGGAGCTGGCGGAGTTGCTCAAGAACATCAAGAAATTGTCTTATGTAAACTTGATTCCCTATAACCCTGTTAGTGAGCATGACCAATATAGCCGTAGTCCTAAAGAGCGCGTGATGGCCTTCTACGATACCCTCAAGAAAAAAGGGGTCAACTGTGTTGTCCGTCAAGAGCATGGTACAGATATTGATGCAGCTTGTGGACAATTACGCTCCAATACAATGAAACGTGACCGCCAGAAGGCAGTCGCAGCGGTAAATCCATAAAATGACTAAAAAAAGAGAATTAATCTTAAGATTGGGAGTGGCTGTTTACAGCCTATGCATTGTCTGTTTTTGCTTCACTCCCCAGCCTCAACTTCCTACAGGAGTGGAAACTCCAGGTATTCAAACTTTTGGACGCCTGGTTTTTCTTTTAACTCCCTTAAACTCCCTTTGGAATCTAGGTGAAGTGACTAGTTTGGGACAAGTTATTTGGATCTTTTTGCAGAACATTTTAAATGTTTTCTTGCTTTTCCCTCTGGTCTTTCAACTGCTCTACCTCTGTCCAAACTTGCGGCAAACGAAAAAAATCATCCTTCTCAGTTTTCTTCTGAGTCTAGGAATCGAGTGTACACAACTGGTCTTAGACTTTTTCTTCGACTTTAATCGCGTCTTTGAGATTGATGATTTGTGGACCAATACCTTGGGAGGCTATCTGGCTTGGCTCCTCTATAAAGGACTGCATAAAAATAAGATAAGGAATTAGAATGAGTATTTTAGAAGTTAAAAATTTAAGTCACGGTTTTGGTGACCGTGCAATTTTTGAAGATGTGTCTTTCCGTCTCCTCAAGGGTGAGCATATCGGCTTAGTCGGTGCCAATGGTGAAGGAAAATCAACCTTTATGAGCATCGTGACAGGTAAGATGTTGCCAGATGAAGGGAAGGTGGAGTGGTCCAAATATGTGACTGCTGGCTATCTGGATCAGCACGCTGTGCTAAAGGAAGGTCAAACCGTGCGTGATGTCTTGCGTACAGCCTTTGATGAGCTATTTAAAGCAGAAGCTCGTATCAATGACCTCTATATGGAAATGGCAGAAGACGGAGCAGATATTGACGCGCTAATGGAAGAAGTTGGCGAACTCCAAGACCGTTTGGAGAGTCGAGATTTCTATACCTTGGATGCTAAGATTGATGAAGTAGCGCGTGCTCTCGGTGTCATGGACTTTGGCATGGATACGGATGTAACTGCCTTATCAGGTGGACAAAGAACCAAGGTGCTTTTGGCTAAACTCCTCCTCGAAAAGCCAGATATTTTGTTGCTTGACGAGCCAACCAACTATCTGGATGCTGAACACATTGACTGGCTCAAGCGTTATCTCCAAAACTATGAAAATGCCTTTGTCCTCATTTCGCATGATATTCCTTTCCTCAACGACGTAATCAATATCGTCTACCATGTTGAAAATCAACAGTTGACGCGTTACTCTGGTGACTACTACCAGTTCCAAGAAGTTTATGCTATGAAGAAATCTCAACTGGAAGCAGCCTACGAACGCCAACAGAAAGAGATTGCAGACCTTAAGGATTTCGTCGCTCGCAATAAAGCCCGTGTTGCAACACGAAACATGGCCATGTCCCGTCAAAAGAAACTCGACAAGATGGATATTATCGAACTCCAGAGCGAGAAACCAAAGCCATCCTTTGATTTCAAACCAGCTCGTACGCCAGGGCGCTTTATCTTCCAAGCCAAGGACTTGCAGATTGGTTATGACCGTCCCCTTACCAAACCATTAAACCTCACCTTTGAACGCAATCAAAAGGTTGCTATTATCGGGGCCAATGGTATTGGGAAAACAACTCTCTTGAAGTCTCTCTTGGGCATTATACCGCCAATCGCTGGGGAAGTTGAACGCGGTGATTACCTAGAACTTGGTTACTTTGAACAGGAAGTAGAAGGTGGCAATCGTCAAACACCACTAGAGGCTGTCTGGAATGCCTTTCCTGCCCTTAACCAAGCAGAAGTTCGTGCAGCCCTTGCCCGCTGTGGTTTGACGACCAAGCATATCGAAAGCCAAATTCAGGTCTTATCAGGTGGTGAACAAGCCAAGGTGCGTTTCTGTCTCTTGATGAACCGTGAAAACAACGTCTTAGTGCTGGACGAGCCGACCAACCACTTGGATATAGATGCCAAGGATGAACTCAAACGCGCTCTTAAAGAATACAAAGGAAGCATTCTTATGGTTTGCCACGAACCAGACTTCTATGAAGGCTGGATGGACCAAATCTGGGATTTTAACAAGCTAACTTAAAGCCGCTAAAAAAGCCAAGTCGAAATGACTTGGCTTTTTTGACTAGTAATTTAAATAGTTTTCAACTTCAGATTTCTCAATTTCTTTACCGTAGTGGCAAATCGGACAAGAAACGAAGTAACTTTTACCATAAGGAAAAAGTGGAATCCAGTAAAGGGTGAACTTGCGCCCAGTTTCTACGATCTCCCAAGTGTCGACATTGTTACAATGACCACATTCGATCGCTGTTTGCGTATGTCCCAAATCTTTCTGATAACCTTTAGAACCCCAAAATAAAATCATGTCATCGTCTCCTTATCTGTTGATGGCTTATTTTTTACTGAAGTCGTAGTCTTTCACCACTTCGATACTATCAATGGTGATAGCAGACGTTGGTTTGTCTTTTTCATCTTTTTCAGCTTTGGCAATCTTATCGACAACATCCATGCCATCGATGACTTGACCAAAGACAGGGTGTTTGCCGTCTAGACTAGGATTTCCGCCCTCTTTATAGGCTTCGATGATTTTCTTTGGATACTTGCTAGTAGGGAGTTTAGCTGAAATATCTGTTGAGTTTTGGTTGATGAAGAACTGGCTACCGTTGGTGTTTGGTTGACCAGTGTTAGCCATAGCAAGGGCTCCTCGGATATTGTATAGGTAAGGAGAGATTTCATTTTTGAAACCAGTTCCCTTGTCCTTTGTTTTATCCTTATCATGCCAGATAGATTGGCCCCCTGTACCATCTCCCTTAGGATCTCCAGTTTGGACCATAAATCCATCAATGACACGGTGGAAGGTAATGCCGTTATAATAGCCTTCCTTAGCGTGAGTAAGGAAGTTTTCAACCGCAAGAGGTGCTAGTTTTGGAAAGAGTTTGATGCGGATATCGCCTTGATTTGTGTGTAAAATGACCTCAGCTTCATCTTCAGCAACTTCCTTAGAAAGTTGAGGGAAGTTGGCATTTTCATTGGTCAATGCGTCATTCAAATCTTTGGCAGCCTGAGCAGCTGCTTTTGAGCTTTCTTCAGCTGAGATGCTGGAGTCGACATATTCATCACCACGGAGACTACGTTGGATACTAGTACATCCAACAAGGGCTACAGTTGATAGTAAAAGAAGGGTTGCTAGTTTTTTCATTGTTTTCCTCTCAAAAATTCATTTCTACCATTGTACCCTAAAAGGGAGGTGATTTCAAATGTTAATGATTTTACTAAAAATTTCTAGGAGTTAAAAAAATTAAAACTCTGTCAAGTTTTTTTCTTGACACCTGTCAGAAATCTGCTATAATAGAACATGTGCTAAATAGCTCAGCTATTTCACCGAAATAAAAAAATAAGAAAAGAGACATTAAAAAATGGCAGTTAAAATCCGTTTGACTCGTATGGGTTCTAAGAAAAAACCTTTCTACCGTATCAACGTAGCAGACTCACGTTCACCACGTGACGGACGTTTCATCGAAACTGTTGGGACTTACAACCCACTTGTTGCTGAAAACCAAGTAACTTTGAAAGAAGACCGCGTTCTTGCATGGTTGGCTGATGGAGCTCAACCT
>URCN01000057.1:0-10510 GCA_900546335.1 uncultured Streptococcus sp. | reverse complement strand
AAGGCCTATATGTATGTGGTGGAGTGTCGCGACGGTTCTTACTATACGGGCTATACAACGGATGTGAAGAGGCGCCTTGCCGTTCATAATAGTGGTAAGGGAGCCAAGTATACCCGAGCTCGCTTGCCAGTCAAACTCATCTATGTAGAGGGTTTTGCCAGTAAGGAAGAAGCCATGTCTGCCGAGGCTCTCCTCAAACGAAAGAAACGTCCTCAGAAAGAACGATTTTTATCTGAAAATCAAGAGAAAAATCTAGTCAACCATATTGATGTCTAAGGAGGAGTCTTTTGGCTCCTCTTACTTTTGTCAAAAGAGGAAAAAAGTGCTACAATAAGATGAATAAATTTAAAGAGGTATTATCATGTCTAAGATTCTAGTATTTGGTCACCAAAATCCAGACTCAGATGCCATCGGGTCATCTGTAGCCTTTGCCTATCTTGCAAAAGAGGCTTATGGATTAGACACAGAAGCAGTAGCACTTGGAACTCCTAATGAAGAAACAGCTTTCGTTTTGAACTATTTTGGTGTAGAAGCACCACGCGTCATCACATCTGCTAAAGCAGAAGGTGCAGAGCAAGTCATCTTGACTGACCACAATGAATTCCAACAATCAGTGTCAGATATCGCTGAAGTAGAAGTTTACGGTGTTGTAGACCACCACCGTGTAGCTAACTTTGAAACTGCAAGCCCACTTTACATGCGTTTGGAGCCAGTTGGATCAGCGTCTTCTATTGTTTACCGCATGTTCAAAGAACATGGTGTAGCAGTTCCTAAAGAAATCGCAGGTTTGATGCTTTCAGGTTTGATTTCAGATACCCTCCTTTTGAAATCACCAACAACTCACCCATCTGATAAAGTCATTGCTCCTGAATTGGCTGAATTGGCTGGTGTCAACTTGGAAGAGTACGGTTTGGCTATGCTGAAAGCTGGTACAAACTTGGCTAGTAAATCTGCTGAAGAATTGATTGACATCGATGCTAAGACTTTTGAACTCAACGGAAATAAGGTCCGTGTTGCCCAAGTAAACACAGTTGATATTGCTGAAGTCTTGGAACGTCAAGCAGAAATTGAAGCTGCAATGCAAACTGCCAATACAGCAAACGGATACTCTGACTTTGTCTTGATGATTACAGACATTGTCAACTCAAACTCAGAAATTTTGGCTCTTGGATCAAACATGGACAAGGTGGAAGCAGCCTTTAACTTCAAACTTGAAAACAACCACGCTTTCCTTCCAGGTGCCGTTTCACGTAAGAAACAAGTGGTGCCTCAGTTGACAGAAAGCTTTAATGGGTAATAGTCTGTGAGATAATTGACACGAGAAAACGATGTTTTCCTTATAGCTAAAGGGGTTTCGGCTCCTTTTTTTCTAGGAGAGAAAGATGTTAGAAAATGGCGATTTGATTTTTGTGAAGGACCTTTCAGATATGGGGCAGGCTATCCAGGCTTCTACTGGAAACTATAGTCATGTAGCTATCTTTTTGGACGGTTTCATCTACCATGCTAGTGGGAAAGCTGGTGTCATTTGTCAAGAACCGGCTGAATTTTTTGAACCAACTCATCTTTACGATCTTTATGTCTATCCAGAGCTGGAAGCTGACTTGGTAAAGGAGAGAGCTAGCAAACATTTGGGTGCACCCTATAATGCCTCTTTTTATCCAGATGGTTCTGGCTTTTATTGCTCCCAGTACATCGCTGAAATCCTACCGATTTTTGAGAGCGTATCGATGAAATTTGGTGATGGGGAGCAGGAGATTAGTGATTTTTGGAGAGAATACTACAGGAAACTCGAACTTTCTGTGCCTCTGAATCAACCAGGGACCAATCCTAGTCAACTAGCAGCATCCCCTCTTTTAGAATGTAAAGAAAGGAATCTTCATGATTCAGATTTTTAATCCCTCCCGTCTGACTCGACAGCCATTTTTTATAGATTTAGTGGACTATCTGGATCAGCATGACGATGTGATCCTTCGAGAAATCAAGGCCCAGTTTCCAGATGTAGCAGTTGATAAGCTCATGGAAGAGTATATTAAGGCAGGTTTGATCCTAAGGGAAAACAAACGTTATTCCCTTAATCTCCCTTTTCTAGAATCAATAGACAGTCTGGTCCTTGACCAAGAAATTTTTGTCAGAGAGGATAGTCCATTTTATCATGCTTTGTTAGAGCAGAGTTTTGAGACAGAATTGTGCAATCAAACCAATGCGGCCATTTTAGTCGAACATACGGACTTTGCAAGAGAAAAGATGACCTTGTCCAATTATTTCTACAAGGTCAAGAATCAATATCCTTTGACAGAAAAACAGCAAGAACTCTATGCCATTTTAGGAGATGTCAATCCTGAGTATGCTCTCAAGTATATGACGACGTTTTTGCTCAAGTTCCTCAAAAAGGACCAGCTTATGCAGAAACGGCGTGATATCTTCGTTGAGAGTCTAGTCGTCTTGGGCTATATTGTTCAAAATGAAGAAGGGAAGTATGAGTTGGCTGTTGATTTTGACAAGGAACGGTTGACTTTCTATTTACCTTAATTGCTTCATTTTGAGCAGATTGTTTGACTTTACTAAAGAATAAGCATAAACTGAATGTAAGCGATAACGTTTATCGTATTAAAAGCAAAGGAGACAGAGCTATGTCACTTGAAAATAAATTGGAACAAGCAACTGGTGCTATCAAAGAAGGATTTGGGAAAGTTACTGGTGATAGCAAAACTGAAGCAGAAGGTGCTGTAGAAAAAACAGTTGCGAAAGCAAAAGAAGTTGTAGAAGATGCTAAAGGTGCTGTAGAAGGTGCCGTTGAAGGTCTTAAAAATTCATTTAAAAAAGAAGACTAAAAAAAATCAAGGGAATGTTTCCCTTGATTTTTTTTATAGATAATGTTCTGCGATAGCTGCGTCTCCAGGATAGTCTTCTTTCTTTCCTTGGACGATTTGGTAACAATCAGCTCCCTTACCAGCAATAATCACGGCATCGAGTTCTTGATTTGTGATGGCCATCGCGGCCTTGATGGCTTGTTCACGATCGGCAATCTTTTCAACAGGATGACTGATATAGCTGCTGATTTCTTCAGCAATGGCCATTGGATCTTCATAGTTGGGGTCATCCGCAGTTAGAAAGACTTGAATTTCAGGATGTTGATCGAGGAGAAGACCAAAATCCTTACGACGGCTTTCGCCCTTGTTTCCAGTCGAACCGAGAACCAGAGCAATCTTTCCAGTTTGATGAGTTTCAACAACAGAAATCAGTTTTTTCAGACTGTCACCATTGTGGGCGTAGTCGATGAAGACCTTGGCTCCATTTTTCTGAGTGAGAACTTCCATACGTCCAGGGACGCGGGTTGCAGCGATCCCTTTTTTGATATCTTCAAGACTGGCACCTAGACGAAGACAGGCAAGTCCTGCAGCAACGGCATTTTCTTGGTTAAAGTGGCCGATGAGTTGGATATCATAATCACCAGCGAGTTTACCTGTAGCGGAAAAGCTAAAGGCTTTGGAGTTCTCGATTTGGTTACTTGACTGGCTACCATAGAAGTCATGTTCTTGATTTTCTACTTGTTCTTTCAATACAGAAAAGTGGTCCATGTCGCTATTAATGACAACTGCTCGGCTATTTTTCATCAAGAGACGTTTGTGGTAGAAGTAATCTTCAAAGCTAGGATGCTCAATCGGACCGATATGGTCAGGAGTGATGTTAAGAAAGACACCTACATCAAAGGTCAGGCCATAGACTCGATGAACAAGATAGGCTTGGCTAGAGACTTCCATTACAAGATGGGTTCTTCCATTCTTAACAGCCTGAGCCATCATGTCGAAAAGATCGATATTTTCAGGTGTTGAGAAGGAAGATTTAAAGAAGGTCTCGCCATCCAGAGTTGTGTTCATAGTTGACAAGAGAGCTGTTGGGTAGCGTTGAGATAGGATGTGGTAAGCAAAGTAAGCAGCTGTTGTCTTTCCTTTTGTCCCTGTAAAAGCGAGAATTTTAAGTTTTTCTTGTGGATTACCGTAAAATTCCATAGCAATCAAACTCATGGCTTTTTTGATATCGTTCACAATGATGACGGGGATACCGACTTCGTAGTCCTTTTCGGCAACGTACCAGGCTAAACCCTGACTTATAGCGGATAGGAGGTATTCTTTTTTAAAGGCAGCACCTTTTGCAAAAAAAAGAGTCCCTTCTTTTACTTTTCGGCTGTCGTAACTGATGCTGTCAAAAACAACTTCACTGTAGTTGTAGTGGTAATGTCCTTGGTCAATAATCTCGCGAAAAAGGCCATCTTTCTTTAAAATATCTAATACGGTTTCAATCTTAATCATACTTTCTATTATAAACTTCAAGCCCGAATTTTACAAGTAACAAGGAAAAGTTTATAATGGAAGATAAGGAACTTTTCCTAGTTATCAAAATTGAATGAGGAAGCTATGTCTAACGAAAACAATCACCAGCAAGCCCAGATGTTGCGAGGGACTGCTTGGCTAACAGCTAGTAACTTTATTAGTCGCCTCCTTGGTGCTATCTACATTATTCCCTGGTATATCTGGATGGGGACCTATGCTGCTAAGGCAAATGGACTCTTTACCATGGGCTACAATATTTACGCCTGGTTCTTGCTGATTTCGACAGCGGGTATCCCAGTTGCGGTCGCCAAACAAGTAGCTAAGTACAATACCATGCGAGAAGAAGAGCATAGCTTTGCCTTGATTCGGAGTTTCCTAAGCTTTATGACGGGCTTGGGCTTAGTCTTTGCTTTGGTCTTGTATCTCTTTTCTCCCTGGTTAGCAGATTTGTCAGGTGTGGGGAAAGACCTGATTCCCATCATGCAGAGCTTGGCTTGGGCAGTCTTGATTTTCCCATCTATGAGTGTCATCCGAGGATTCTTCCAAGGGATGAATAACCTGAAACCCTATGCTATGAGTCAAATCGCCGAGCAGGTAATCCGTGTTATCTGGATGTTGATGGCAACCTTCTTCATTATGAAGATGGGTTCTGGTGACTACTTATCAGCCGTTACCCAATCGACCTTTGCAGCCTTTGTGGGGATGGTGGCAAGTTTTGCAGTTTTGATCTACTTTCTTGCCCAAGAAGGTTTGCTCAAAAGAGTTTTTGAAACACGGGATAAAATCAATAGTAAGCGACTCTTAGTCGATACCATAAAGGAAGCCATTCCCTTTATCCTGACAGGATCAGCCATCCAGCTCTTCCAGATTTTAGACCAGATGACCTTTATCAATAGTATGAAGTGGTTTACCAACTACAGCAATGAAGACTTGGTTGTTATGTTTTCTTATTTCTCTGCCAATCCTAATAAAATTACCATGATTTTAATCTCTGTGGGGGTTTCCATTGGGAGTGTCGGTTTGCCGCTGTTGACGGAAAACTATGTAAAAGGCGACTTACCGGCAGCGGCTCGCCTAGTCCAAGATAGTCTCACCATGCTCTTCTTATTTTTACTGCCGGCAACGGTTGGAGTGGTCATGGTAGGGGAGCCTCTTTACACGGTCTTTTACGGTAAGCCAGATAGTTTGGCCATGGGTTTATTTGTCTTTGCAGTTTTGCAGTCTACTATCCTAGGCTTGTATATGGTCTTGTCTCCTATGCTTCAGGCCATGTTCCGAAACCGCAAGGCAGTTCTTTACTTCATCTATGGTTCCATTGCTAAGATCGTCTTGCAATTGCCAACCATTGCTATTTTCCATAGTTACGGTCCCTTGATTTCAACGACTATCGGTTTGATTATTCCGAATGTCCTGATGTACCGAGACATTTGCCAGGTAACGGGTGCTCGTCGAAAGATAATCTTGAAGCGAACCATTTTGATTACCATCTTGACCCTTGTCATGTTTATCCTAGTTGGCTTCTTGCAGTGGCTACTCGGTTTTGTCTTCCAACCAAGTGGACGTTTCTGGAGTTTCCTTTATGTGGCTCTCATCGGAGGGCTTGGAGGAGGCCTTTATGCTTTGATGAGCCTACGGACACGACTCTTGGACAAGATAATCGGCAAAGCTCAAGCAGACCGACTACGTACACGATTGAAAATATCGTAAAAAGATTTATAAATAAAAGTAATAAATTTAACCTTTCTTTAACAGAAAGGTTTTTATACTACATTTTTCTTAAAAAAAGAGAACTTTTTCTAAAATCAAGAGCAAAAAATATGTTTTTTAAGTTTTTCTTTAGAAATTACTTGACTAAATAAAACTAAAGCTGTATAATAAGACAAAACTTTTAAATAGGAGGTTCTGGAAATGAAAAAGTCTAAGGCCAAGTATCTGACACTTGCAAGTGTCGTGTTAAGCGCAGGTATCTTACTGAGCGCATGTGGAAATTCAAGTAGCGCTACTAAAACATATAACTATGTTTATTCGAACGATCCATCTAGTTTGAACTATCTTGCAGAAAACCGTGCAACAACCAATGACATCGTGACCAATTTGGTGGATGGGTTGATGGAAAATGACCAATACGGTAACTATGTTCCATCATTGGCAGAGGATTGGACTGTTTCTCAGGACGGTTTGACCTATACTTACAAATTGCGTAAGGATGCAAAATGGTATACTTATGAGGGTGAAGAATATGCCCCTGTAACGGCCCAAGACTTTGTGACAGGTTTGAAATATGCTGCTGATAAAAAATCCGAAGCCTTGTACCTGGTTCAAGACTCGGTAGCAGGTTTGGATGACTATATCAACGGGAAAACAAGTGACTTTTCAACTGTCGGTGTTAAGGCGATTGACGACCAAACAGTTCAGTATACTTTGACACGTCCAGAACCTTATTGGAATTCTAAAACAACTTCAACCATTCTCTTCCCTGTCAATGCAGACTTCCTAAAATCAAAAGGGGATGATTTTGGTAAGGTGGATCCTTCTAGTATTTTGTACAGTGGACCTTTCTTGATGAAATCTTTTGTTTCAAAATCTGTTATCGAATACAAGAAAAATCCAAATTACTGGGATGCTAAAAATGTCTTTGTGGACGATGTGAAATTGACTTACTATGACGGTAGTGACCAGGATGCCCTAGCTCGTAACTTCGTAGAAGGAGTCTATAGCTACGCGCGTCTCTACCCAAATAGCTCAAGCTTTGAAGGAATTAAAGAGAAGAACAAGGATAACATCATCTATAGTATGCAAAACGCAACTTCTTATTACTTGAACTTCAACTTGGACAGAAAATCTTATAACTTCACGTCTAAAACATCAGATATCGAAAAGAAATCAACCCAAGAAGCAGTTCTGAATAAAAACTTCCGTCAAGCCTTCAACTATGCTTATAACCGTACAGCCTATGGAGCACAATCTCAAGGGGAAGAAGGAGCAACAAAGATTATTCGTAACTTGGTTGTACCTCCTACGTTTGTAAGTATCAACGGAAAAGACTTTGGCGATGTTGTTTCAGAAAAGATGGTCAACTATGGCCAAGAATGGCAAGGAATCAACTTTGCAGATGCGCAAGATCCATACTACAATCCTGACAAAGCCAAGGCTAAATTTGCAGAAGCTAAGAAAGAATTGGAAGCTAAGGGTGTACAATTCCCAATCCACTTGGACGTATCAGTTGACCAATCAGCTAAAAAAGGTGTACTTGAAGCAAGTTCTTTGAAACAATCCATCGAATCTGTTCTAGGAGCTGAGAATGTGGTTATCGATATCCAACAATTATCAACAGATGACTACGATAATTCTAGCTACCTCGCTCAAACCGCAGCTCAAAAAGACTTTGATATCTATAATGGCGGTTGGAGCGCTGACTACTTGGATCCATCAAGCTATCTAGATATCCTAAATGTCAATAACGGTGGTATGTTGCAAAACCTTGGTCTAGAACCAGGTGAGGTCAATGACAAGGCTAAGGCAGTTGGTCTGGATACTTACACTCAAATGTTGGAAGAAGCTAATAAAGAGCAAGATCCAGCAAAACGTTATGAAAAATATGCTGAAATTCAAGCTTGGCTCGTTGATAGCGCCCTTGCAATTCCAAACGTTTCCCAAGGTGGAACACCTGGCTTGAGAAAGACAGTTCCATTCTCAGCGCCATTCTCACAAGCTGGAAATAAGGGTGTCGAATCATACAAGTATCTCAAGTTACAAGATAAGACTGTAACGGCTGATGAGTATGAAAAAGCTAAAGAAAAATGGCTAAAAGAAAAAGAAGAATCAAATAAAAAAGCCCAAGAAGAACTGGCAAAACACGTTAAATAACCAGTCTATTCAACAGGAAAAACGATAGTTTCTCAAGGAACTATCGTTTTTATATAGTTTGAAACTATAACTAGCTCTTGAAAACAAGAAAATGAGTTAGTAAAAATAAGTGGTACAATAGTTACTATAGATTTGGAGGTATTGTATGAGCAAAGAACTACACATCAACACAATTTTGGCCCAGGCTGGTATCAAGTCAGATGAGGCTACAGGTGCCTTGGTAACACCGCTTCATTTTTCAACCACTTATCAGCATCCAGAGTTCGGTCAGTCTACGGGATTTGACTATACTCGTACCAAAAACCCAACTCGCAGTAAGGCGGAGGAAGTCTTGGCGGCTATTGAGTCAGCAGACTATGCCCTAGCGACAAGCTCAGGAATGGCTGCAATTGTATTGGCCTTTAGTGTCTTTCCAGTAGGAAGTAAAGTCTTGGCTGTGAGAGATCTTTATGGGGGTTCTTTCCGTTGGTTTAACCAAGTCGAGCAGGAAGGCCGTTTCCATTTTACCTATGCCAATACAGAAGAAGAGTTGATTGCTGAGTTGGAGAAAGATGTGGATGTTCTCTATATTGAAACACCAACCAATCCCTTGATGTTGGAATTTGATATTGCCAAACTAGCCAAACTAGCTCATGCCAAGGGTGCCAAGGTAGTGGTGGACAATACCTTCTACAGTCCGATTTACCAACGTCCAATTGAAGATGGTGCGGATATCGTTCTTCATTCAGCCACCAAGTATCTAGCAGGGCACAATGATGTCTTGGCTGGGGTGGTTGTGACTAATAGTTTAGAACTATATGAACAACTTTTCTATAATCTCAATACGACAGGTGCGGTCTTGTCACCATTTGATAGTTATCAGTTGATTCGTGGTCTTAAAACTCTACCTCTTCGTATGGAACGTTCTACAGCCAATGCCCAAGAAGTGGTTGCTTTTTTGAAGGATTCACCTGCTGTCAAGGAAGTGCTCTATACTGGACGTGGGGGTATGATTTCCTTTAAAGTAGTGGATGAAAAACGTATTCCTCATATTTTAAATAGCTTGAAGGTCTTTTCATTTGCGGAAAGTTTGGGTGGGGTGGAGAGTCTGATCACCTATCCGACGACTCAAACCCATGCGGATATTCCAGCAGAAGTGCGCCATTCCTATGGCTTAACAGATGACCTCTTGCGCTTGTCAATTGGGATTGAAGATGCTAGAGATTTGATTGCGGACTTGAGCCAAGCTTTGGAAGGATAAGATAGATATGGGAAAATATGATTTTACAAGCCTGCCCAATCGTTTTGGGCACCATACCTATAAATGGAAAGAAGCGGAAGCTGATCGAGAAGTTCTACCAGCTTGGATAGCAGATATGGACTTTGTGGTTTTGCCTGAAGTTCGACAGGCTGTACAAGCCTACGCAGATCAGTTGGTCTATGGCTATACTTATGCTAGTGATGCTTTGATTGAGTCGGTTCAGGACTGGGAAGCCAGTCAACACGGCTATCACTTTGACAAGGATGCCCTCGTCTTTATTGAGGGAGTGGTACCAGCTATTTCAACAGCCATTCAAGCCTTTACAAAAGAAGGAGAGGCTGTTCTGATTAACACACCTGTCTATCCGCCTTTTGCTCGCAGTGTCAAACTCAACAATCGTCGATTGATTACCAATTCTTTGGTGGAAAAGAATGGTCTGTTTGAGATTGACTTTGACCAGTTGGAGAAGGATATGGTGGAAGAGGATGTGAAGCTTTATATCCTTTGCAATCCTCACAATCCTGGTGGACGTGTTTGGGAAAAAGAAGTACTGGAGAAAATCGGACAGCTTTGCCAAAAACATGGTGTTTTGTTGGTTTCAGATGAGATTCACCAAGATTTGGCCCTCTTTGGTCACAAACACCAGTCTTTTAACACCATTAATCCAGCTTTTAAAGACTTTGCCCTTATCTTGAGTAGTGCCACTAAAACCTTCAACATTGCTGGAACTAAAAATTCCTATGCCGTTATTGAGAATCCCAAGTTGAGACTTGCTTTCCAAAAACGCCAGTTGGCCAATAACCAACATGAAATCTCAGGCTTGGGGTATTTGGCGACAGAAGCTGCCTACCGTTATGGTAAGGACTGGTTAGGAGAGTTAAAGGAAGTCATCGAGGACCACATTAACTATGTAGTGGATGTTTTGGGCAAAAAAACCAAGATTAAGGTCATGAAACCGCAAGGTACCTACTTGATCTGGCTTGATTTTTCAGCCTATGACCTAACGGATGACCGCTTGCAAGAGCTTTTGAAGAATGAAGCCAAGGTTATCTTGAACCGAGGTTTGGACTTT
>URCN01000056.1:0-10562 GCA_900546335.1 uncultured Streptococcus sp. | reverse complement strand
CAAGTCTTTTTTCTCTCTTTTGTTCCTATTTGTGATAAAATAGAATGAAACGATTTTTTACAATGAATGAAAAAACAGAGGTAAATATGACAATCGGTATTGATAAGATTGGTTTTGCGACCAGTCACTATGTCTTGAAATTACAAGACTTAGCAGAAGCGAGGGGAGTTGACCCCGAAAAATTTAGCAAGGGACTCTTGTTAAATGAAATTAGTATTGCGCCACTGACTGAGGACATTGTTACCTTGGCAGCTAGTGCAAGCAACTCTATTTTAACAGACAAAGAAAAAGAGGAAATCGATATGGTCATCGTGGCGACCGAGTCAGGGATTGACCAGAGTAAGGCAGCGGCAGTCTTTGTTCATGGCTTGTTAGGCATTCAGCCTTTCGCCCGTAGCTTTGAAATCAAAGAAGCCTGCTATGGAGCGACAGCTGCCCTTCATTATGCTAAATTGCATGTGGAAAATTCTCCAGAGTCTAAGGTTTTGGTCATTGCTAGTGATATTGCCAAGTATGGTGTGGCAACTCCGGGTGAGCCAACCCAGGGTGCTGGAAGTGTGGCCATGCTAATCACTCAAAATCCACGCATCATGACCTTTAACAATGATAATGTTGCCCAAACGAGAGACATCATGGATTTTTGGCGTCCGAACTACTCAAGCACTCCTTATGTAAACGGCATGTACTCGACCCAACAGTATCTTGATTGCCTGACAACGACTTGGGATGAATACAAGAAACGCTATGATTGGACTATGGATGACTTTGCAGCTATCTGCTTCCACTTGCCTTATCCTAAGTTGGCCCTAAAAGGCTTGCGCAAGATGATGGACAAGACTCTATCTCAGGAGAAACAGGATAGTTTGCAAGAGAACTTTGACAAGTCCATTCTCTACAGTCAGATGATTGGGAATATTTATACAGGTTCCCTCTTCCTCGGTCTCCTCTCCCTTTTGGAAAATGCAGAGACTTTGAAGGCTGGAGATAAAATTGCCCTCTACAGTTATGGAAGTGGAGCGGTTTCAGAGTTCTTTAGTGGAGAGCTGGTTGAGGGCTATGAGGCTTACCTTGATAAGGATCGTTTGAGCAAACTCAAGCAACGTACAGCATTGTCAGTTGCAGACTATGAAAAAGTCTTCTTCGAAGAATTGCAGTTGGATGAGTCTGGCTCAGCCCAATTTGCAGGTTTTGAAAATCAAGACTATGCCTTGGTTGAAATTATCGACCACCAACGCCGTTATAGCAAGGTTGAAAAATAATGAAGTTAAGTTGGAATGGATTTTCTAAAAAAACATACCATGAGCGCCTGGAGTTGCTGAAAGCTCAGGCGCTCCTTAGTCCTGAAAAGCAAGCGAGTCTGGAGCAGGATGAACAAGTCAGCTTGGCAGTTGCAGACCAGCTGAGTGAGAATGTGGTAGGAACTTTTTCTCTGCCTTATTCGATCATTCCAGAGCTTTTGGTGAATGGTCAGGACTATACAGTTCCCTATGTGACAGAAGAACCCTCAGTGGTTGCTGCGGCCAGCTATGCAAGTAAAATCATCAAGCGGTCTGGTGGCTTTACTGCTCAGGTTCATCTGCGCCAGATGATTGGTCAGGTAGCCCTTTATCAAGTTGCTGATCCTGAACAAGCGCAAGAGAAGATTGCCAGCAAGAAAGCCGAACTCTTGGAACTTGCCAATCAAGCCTATCCGTCCATCGTCAAACGTGGGGGTGGGGCGCGTGATTTGCATGTAGAGCAGATCAAAGGTGAAACAGACTTTCTCGTTGTTTATCTCCATGTCGATACCCAGGAAGCCATGGGAGCCAATATGCTCAACACCATGCTGGAATCCTTGAAGCCAGTCTTAGAAGAACTCAGTCAGGGACAGAGCCTCATGGGTATTTTATCCAACTACGCGACCGATTCTTTGGTGACTGCAAGCTGTCGTATCGCCTTTCGCTACTTGAGTCCCCAAAGGGACCAAGGACGAGGAATTGCGGAGAAAATAGCCTTAGCTAGCCAGTTTGCGCAGGCTGATCCCTACCGAGCAGCTACCCATAATAAAGGGATTTTTAATGGTATTGATGCCATTTTGATTGCCACGGGTAATGACTGGCGTGCCATCGAAGCTGGGGCCCATGCCTTTGCCAGTCGAGATGGACACTATCAAGGTCTCAGTCGATGGAGTCTAGATAGGGACACAGAAGAATTGGTCGGTGAGATGACCTTGCCCATGCCGATAGCGACCAAGGGTGGCTCTATCGGACTCAACCCACGTGTAGCCCTCAGTCATGAACTACTGGGAAATCCTTCAGCCAAAGAATTAGCTCAGATTATCGTGTCTATCGGTCTTGCCCAGAACTTTGCGGCCCTCAAAGCCTTGGTCAGTACGGGCATCCAGCAAGGCCACATGAAATTACAGGCCAAATCCCTAGCTCTCCTAGCAGGTGCTAGTGAGTCCGAGGTTGCTCCCCTCGTTGAGCGCCTTATTGCAGACAAAACCTTTAACCTAGAGACAGCTCAGCGCTATCTCGAAAACTTAAGATCATAAAAAAACTCAGACGAATTCGTCTGAGTTTTTTGTACTTAAATACTTTTTCCAGGTAATAGGGTGACGGGTAAGAAGTAACCAGTTGTCGCAACTTCCTTGCCTTCAATCTTCTGCAAGAGGAGATCGACAGTGAGTTGGGCAATCTCTTTCATAGGTTGCTTAATCGTTGTCAGGTGAGGATAGTAGTTCTCGATAAAGTAGGTCCCATCATAGCCGATGACCTTGAGCTCATCAGGAACAGAAATTCCCAGCTCTTGAGCGATTTTGATCACCAGAATAGCTGTCAAATCATCCGAAGCAAAGATCGCATCTGGTTTCTGATGGGTCAAGATATTCTTGATTTCCATTTCTTTTCTGACGGGAGAAAAGTCACTCGAAACATTGATAATAGGCGCTTTCGGGAGAACCGATGCAAAACCAGCATGGCGCAGTCCAGTAGGTGAGTTCGAGTTGTCATTCCCTGTAATCATAATGATAGACTGGGCGCCTGTCTTGACCAAGGTTTGGGCTGCTAGGACTCCGCCACCGTAGTTATCAGAGGAGACGACAGGGATGTCTGGTGATAGATTTCGGTCAAAGGAAATAATCGGTGCTGTCACACGATTGTAGTCTTCGATTCCCAAGTTGTGACTTCCAGAAATGATACCATCGACCTGGTTGGCCTCCAGCATTTCAATGTACTCCCGTTCTTTTTCAGAGTCATGTTCGCTGTTACAGATGATGGTCTTGTAGCCATTTTTGAAGAGTTGGTGTTCCAACTTGTCGATCAACTCAGCATAAAAGACATGACTGATGTTTGGGAAAATAAGTCCAATCAACTTGGCAGATTTTCCTTGGAGGCTTCGAGCCAGATTGTTGGGTTTGTAGCCTAATTCTCGCATGGCTTCATTTACCTTTTGAATGGTTTTCTCAGATAGATAACCCTTTTTATTGATGACCCGTGAGACGGTAGTGGGGCTGACGCCTGCAAGTTTTGCGACATCAGTTAGTTTTGCGACCATAATCTAATTCATAGTAAGTTCCAGTTGGCTTTCCAGACTTGATCAGGATACCGTTTTGATCCGCATGTGGGAAGACACGACCAGAAAATACTTTTTCTCCTTTATTGATGAAAATTTCAAAGACTGACTTGTCGATGAAGATAGTGGCAGTAGTAGCTTGGTTATTGATAGGGCAAGAACGAGTCGTACCAAATTCTTGGGCGTACTGTTCACCAGCCTGACTTCGATCCACTGTCACCTGTCCATTGACAAGGTCAAAGTTGATTGAAAGCCCCTTGCCTTCTTTATCAGCGAGCAAGACAATCTCGCTTTGGCTATTGGCCTCCAAGTTGAGCTCGAGCTCATAGGTGTTTTTGGTTTGAGTACGGTTTGAGAAGGCCTCTTCAGAAGAACGAAGTTCTTTGACAGCTGAGACAGGATATTGGTAGAGTTTGCCAGATTTGATAGTGAGTTCTTTGACCAATGAGAAGGTTCCTTGGTGGTCAAACCGGTCAGATGGGTAGGAAACATCTGGTAATCCAAGCCAGCTAACTGCTAGAGCACGTCCATCTGGAGCGTTGAATGCTTGAGTTGCATAGGCTTCAAAGCCGTAGTCTAGGTTGTGAAGGGGTGACACATCCTCCATTTTGGCATTTTCAGGATCAAAGGAAGCCCCGATTTTGTACATGTTTGGATAGATATTATCATAGTCTAGAACACTCTTATCCAGTCCTTGTGGGCAGTAGAGAAGGACAGGTTGCTCCCCTACAAAGACCAGATTTGGGCATTCCATCATGTAGGCAGTGCGGTCGTTAGCAAAGTCAAGGTCGCCAACTGCTTGCCAGTTTGTATAATCATTGTCCACAGCCTTGTAGAGACGGACGAAGCCTTTTTTCTCCAAGTCCTGTCCACCGACGATAGCATAATATTGACCTTTAAAGTTGAAAATTTGCGGATCGCGGAAGTGGTCAGTAGAGTCTGCTGGCTGGTCAATCAAGATCTTGTCAATCTTTGTAATCTTGCCATCCTTATCCATCAAAGCACCAATCTGGTAGGGGTGACGGATCCAGTTTTCATCACGGACATTTCCAGTATAGAATAGGAACAACTGATCGCCGAACTGCATGGCAGAACCAGAGTAGGCACCGTGGCTATCCAATGGAGTATCTGGTAAAATTTTGACTCCAGTTTCTGTAAAGTGCACTAAATCATCACTTTCAAGCTGTACCCAAGACTTCAACCCATGGGCTGCACCAAAGGGGAAGTTCTGGTAAAAGAGAATCCATTTGCCATCAAAATAAGAAAAGCCATTTGGATCATTGAGAAGCCCTGTTTTAGGCTCGACATGGTAACGAGTATGCCAAGGAGATTGTGCCATCTTTTCCTTGATTTGTTTGATTTCATCATTAGACCAATCTTCATAGCGTCTATAACGGCGCTCAGTTGTCCATTCCATTTTATCTTTCCTCCATAAGTTCTATTCTATTATTAATAGTAAACGTTTTCGGCAAAAAAAGCAAGTCTTTTATGTTAAAAAAAAGAAAAATATGTCAAACGATTGCCATAAATCAAGTAAAGGAAATCTGGCAAATTTTCACGAAAAAATGAAAGAAAATGTAAATAAAAGCCTTGATTCCTCAAGTATAAAGATATTTTTTTGAGGAAAAAGAGAATATCCCTCAAAAACGAGCAAAAATAATCAGAGAAAAAAGAAAGAGAACAAAAAATTCTGCAAAACGCTTGACATATTTTAGAAACGTGATAAAATAATAGTCGTAGGGCGAATAAAATCGCTTTCAAACAAGAACAAAATTTTATAAGGAGATTTTTGCAAATGAACAATCAGGATATTGCAAAAAAAGTCATCGAAGCCCTTGGCGGACGTGAAAATGTCAACAGTGTTGCCCACTGTGCGACTCGTCTACGTGTCATGGTCAAAGATGAAGGAAAAATCAATAAGGAAGTGATTGAGAACTTGGATAAAGTTCAAGGAGCTTTCTTTAACTCAGGTCAATACCAAATCATCTTTGGTACAGGTACAGTAAACAAGATATACGACGAAGTCGTTGCACTTGGTTTGCCGACATCTTCTAAAGAAGACATGAAAGCAGAAGCTGCTAAACAAGGAAACTGGTTCCAACGTGCTATCCGTACTTTCGGTGACGTCTTCGTGCCAATCATCCCAGTTATCGTAGCAACTGGTCTCTTCATGGGTCTTCGTGGTCTCATGAACGCTCTTGGGATGACACTTCCAGATGATGTGAAGATTTACTCAGAAATTCTTACAGATACAGCCTTCATCATCTTGCCAGGTTTGGTTGTATGGTCAACCTTCCGCGTATTCGGTGGAAATCCAGCCGTTGGTATCGTCCTCGGTATGATGCTGGTTTCTGGTTCGCTTCCAAACGCCTGGGCTGTAGCATCAGGTGGTGAAGTAACAGCTATGAACTTCTTTGGCTTCATTCCTGTTGTTGGTTTGCAAGGTTCCGTTCTTCCAGCCTTCATCATTGGGGTGGTCGGAGCCAAGTTTGAAAAAGCTCTCCGCAAAGTGGTTCCAGATGTCTTGGATCTCTTGGTGACGCCATTCGTGACACTTTTGGTGATGTCTATCCTTGGACTCTTTGTCATCGGACCAGTCTTCCATGTTGTTGAGAACTACATCCTTATCGGTACAAAAGCGATTCTTGGCTTGCCATTTGGTCTTGGTGGTTTCTTGATTGGTGGGGTTCACCAATTGATTGTCGTATCAGGTGTACACCACATCTTCAACTTGCTTGAAGTGCAATTGCTTGCTGCCGATCATGCCAACCCATTCAACGCCATTATCACTGCAGCTATGACAGCTCAAGGGGCTGCAACTGTTGCCGTTGGTGTTAAAACTAAGAATCCTAAACTGAAAACACTTGCTTTCCCAGCTGCTCTTTCTGCCTTCCTAGGTATTACAGAGCCTGCCATCTTCGGGGTAAACTTGCGCTTCCGTAAACCATTCTTCCTTTCATTGATCGCTGGTGCTATCGGTGGTGGATTGGCTTCTATCCTTGGACTCGCTGGTACTGGTAATGGTATCACCATCATCCCTGGTACAATGTTGTACGTTGGTAACGGTCAATTGTTCCAATACCTTCTTATGGTAGCTGTATCATTCGTTCTTGGTTTTGCCCTTACTTACATGTTTGGTTACGAGGATGAAAAAGAAGTTGCTTCTGAAGTAGCGACAGAACGTTTGGTTCAAGAAGAAACAACTGGTAACATTCCAGTAGCTCCTCAAAATGAAACAATCCAAACTCCAATCGTTGGGGATGTCGTTGCTCTTGAGAATGTTGATGACCCAGTCTTTTCAAGTGGTGCAATGGGACAAGGGATCGCTGTAAAACCAAGCCAAGGCGTGGTTTACGCACCAGCTGATGCAGAAGTATCGATTGCTTTTGCTACAGGACATGCTTATGGTTTGAAGACAGCAAATGGAGCTGAAATCTTGATCCACGTTGGTATCGACACGGTGACTATGAACGGTGAAGGCTTTGAACAAAAAGTTGCTCAAGGCGACAAGGTCAAAGCTGGTGACGTTCTTGGAACATTTGACTCAAACAAAATCGCTGCTGCAGGTCTTGATGACACAACAATGGTTATCGTAACCAACACAGCAGACTACGCTTCTGTGACACCAGTCGCAAGCGGTTCAGTTGTCAAGGGTGACGCGATCATCGAAGTGAAAGCCTAGTCCTCTTCAAAAATCAAATCTAAAAACAAAACGAACAAATATCATGTTTGTTCGTTTTTACTTGGATGGTAAGATTTACAGAGGAAAATCTAAAATATTGAGAAATCTAGCCCTTTAAAATGTGCTATAATAGAGAAAACAAAGATAAGAGGTTTATCATGACAAAATTATATGGAAGCTTAGAAGCGGGCGGTACAAAGTTTGTCTGTGCTGTCGGTGATGAAAACTTTAATGTTGTGGAAAAAACACAATTTCCAACAACAACTCCTATCGAGACTATCGATAAAACCATCGAATTCTTTTCAAAATTCGATAATCTTGCAGGTCTTGCTGTCGGTTCATTTGGTCCGATTGATATCGACAAAAACTCAAAAACCTATGGCTTTATCACAACGACTCCAAAACCTCACTGGGCAAATGTAGACCTACTTGGTGCCCTTCGTCGTGCCCTCAACGTACCTATGTATTTCACAACAGATGTAAACAGCTCTGCCTATGGTGAAGTGGTTGCTCGTAACAATGCTGGTGGTCGTATCGAAAACTTGGTTTACTACACGATCGGTACAGGGATTGGTGCAGGTGTTATCCAACGTGGTGAGTTTATCGGTGGTGTCGGTCACCCTGAAATGGGTCACTACTATGTGGCTAAACACCCAATGGATGTGGAGAAAGAATTTAACGGCGTTTGTCCTTTCCACAAGGGCTGTTTGGAAGGCTTTGCGGCTGGACCAAGTTTGGAAGCTCGTACAGGTATTCGTGGTGAAAACATCGAACTCAACAGTTCTGTCTGGGACGTTCAAGCCTACTATATCGCTCAGGCTGCGGTCAATGCTACAGTAACTTTCCGCCCAGACGTGATCGTCTTTGGTGGTGGCGTCATGGCACAGCAACACATGCTGGACCGTGTACGTGAGAAATTCACAGCTCTTCTCAACGGCTACCTACCAGTACCAGACGTGCGCGACTATATCGTGACTCCAGCAGTCGCAGGAAATGGTTCTGCAACACTTGGGAACTTTGTCCTTGCTAAGAGTGTCGCAAAATAAAACAAAGAAAACATCCGCTTGGGAAACCAAACGGATGTTTTGTTTGATGAAAATGTTTTTGAGCCTTTCCTTAAGTGATTACGGACGGTAGCGACTTTCTTCGAAATTCCATACCTAAACTTTGAGCCTAATGTCTCAAAGTTTCCCAACACCTGAAATCATTAGATTTCAGGTCTTTCTATCACAGCGGAAAGGCAAGGTAAGCCCTCGCTTCACTATCGAAAATAGGCATGATTTCCATACCAAAGTATATTTAGTATCAGGCTATAGTCTATCTATGATCTAAAAATCCGTTTGGGAAACCAAACGGATTTTTCTATTCTCAAAACATCTGCCAGAAGAAATCAATAATATAGGTCAAACCATAAGTATAAACCACTAGGGTAAAGGGCTTGGTCAAAATGATGATAATCATATAGCGCTTGAAGGTCATCTTGGTCAGGGCTGCCAGCATACAGAGAAAGTCAGCCGGGCTAACTGGCCAGATCATCATAAAGATAAAGAAACGCTCGAAACGATTGCCCTTATCTAGCCAACCGATATATTTGTCATAGGTGCGCTTGCTGACGACGGACTGGACAAAGGCAGCTCCATAGAGACGCACCAGGTAAAAGATAATAGCACAGCCAATCACGATACCGATATAGTTATAGATGGTTCCGATGATGTGGCCGTAAATAAAGACCCCAGCCACTGAGGTCAAAGCTCCCGGAATGATCGGAACAACGGTTTGTAGGATCTGTAAAAAGATAAAGAGTGGTGGCCCCCAAACTCCAGCTTGCTGGATAAAGGCTGATAGGGTTTCCTTTGATTGTAAAACACCCGCCTGATAGGCCCAAATACAGAAAATCAAGGTGCCGACTCCCCCCACGATAGATGAAATATTGATGACTTGCTGTAGAAGGGGAGAAACAGCTTTCATTTGCTTATCCTGTGACATGTAAACTCCTCATAGATAGTATGATTCTACTATACCATATTTTGATAATAAAGACTAATCTAAGTTCTAGATATTTTAGACCTTATTCTAAGTATTGGATGAGTCAGTTTCCTAAAGTTTACATGTATTCTAAACTTAGAATGACAAGAAATACATAAGTTTATATGTATTTTAAGTTTAGAATAACAAGAAATACATAAATTTATGAGTATTCTAGCCTTCAAACGGTCTATCTGAGAAAGTTTTGAGGTCTTCGAGCTTTCGAATAGTCGTCTTTCCTAAAGTTTATATGCATTCTAAAGCTAGAAAAGTTAAAATCTAAAAATAGTAAGAGTCTCTATCTGACAGATGGATATGTTTCCAGTCAGATAGGGATTTTTTGTTTTGGAAATAAAAAATTTGCTCTGAGAAGTACATTTTAGATGGAAATATTGACAGTTCAGAGGAAAGGGGCAAATCTTTTAAAGTAACTGTTAGAATGGATTTATAAATTTAAGGGGAAACTCCTTTTTGAAATAATGAAAAAAGAAAGGTTATCATCATGACAAAAACATTCACCATCCGTCCGCTAAGCTATACCAACTTTACCAACCGTGAGTTTGAAAGTCTCATGGTAGACACGGGTCAACTACTAGAAGTTTTTGCCAAGGCACATAAGGACGAGCCTATGTATAGTAAGCACCTTGATTCCTTCAAGAGCAAGCTAGCAGACTTCCAAGCCCAGCTAGCTACAGTGGAAAAGAAGGAAGCGACCAATCTGACCGAAGTTGATCGCAATCGTGACAGTGCCCTAGTTGGTTTCTTTACTCTTCATAGGGGATTTGCTAAGATCAAGGAGACCAAACTAAAAGAAGCCCATGAGACCTTGAAACCAGTCTTTGCTAAGTACAAGGATATCACCAAGCACAGCAATGATGTGGAAACGGCAGAAATCAAGAGCCTGCTCAAAACGCTCAGCGAAGAACCCTACCACACGGCAGTGACCAACCTAGGACTGACACCTATGCTGACGGCGGTGATTAGTGCGCAAGAGGAATATGATAAGGTGGAAAGTCAGGCGCGTGCGCATAAGTCTGCTAAGGAAGTTGGCAAGACCAGACAAGTCCGTACCGAACTAACCAGCATCTACGACCTCTTTATGCGCTATACCGCAGCCAGCGCAGAAGCCTATCCAGAAAAAGAGCACCTGACCAAACTTCTCAAGGACCTGAATACAATCCGAGATAGTAAACGACGATTGACTGGTTCAAGTAAGAAGGAGAAGAAAGTGAAAACAGAAGAAGCGACACAAGTGGCTGGATAAAAATTAACGTCTTTAGATATATTATTATCTAAAGGCGTT
>URCN01000055.1:0-10663 GCA_900546335.1 uncultured Streptococcus sp. | reverse complement strand
GGTTTGTATTGAACCCGCGCAATTAAGCAGGTGGGCAACTCGCTCTAACTGAAGCTGTTTCCGTGTGAGACGGCTTACATGCTGTTAGAAGACTTTTGTTTCCCTAATAATACAAAAAATAGTCGGTCAACACTTAAGTGTGAAGTCGTACACCACAGCGTTTCTATGTTTATATGATACCACTTTTTTTAAAAAATTCAAGAGGAAAATTTATTTTTTTTGAAAAGGATTTCACAAGTTTCTTAATTTATCAATGGTTTCCTTACGTTGGGCTAAGGCCCGTTCGTACTTGCCAGTTTCCTCTGGTGAAAAGTAGCTATGATTGCGAATCTTTTCTGGCAAGTAGTCTTGTTTGACCCAGTGTCCAGGATAGTTGTGTGGATAGAGATAGTTTTGAGCGTTGCCCAATTCCTTGCTACCACTATAATGTCCATCACGCAGATGTCGTGGAATGGGCAAATGCCCTGATGTTTTGAGGTCAGCAAGAGCCTTGTCCATAGCCACATAGGCTGAGTTGGATTTTGGAGAAAGGGCCAAATCAATCACGATATTGGCAATGAGAATGCGAGCTTCTGGGAAACCAATTCTTTGTGCAGCATCTAGAGCAGTTACGGTATGAATCTGGGCTTCAGGATTGGCCAAACCAATATCCTCATAGGCAATCACAGTCAAACGACGAGCGAGACTAGGCAGATCCCCAGCTTCAATCAAGCGGGCTGCGTAATGAAGACTGGCATCCACATCCGAGCCGCGGATGGACTTTTGCAGGGCTGAGAGGACATCATAGTGGCCATCCCCATCCTTGTCCATAGTAATATAGCTTCGTTGGAGGCTGTTTTCCATGATATCCAGTGTGATATGGTGGATACCCTTGTCATTTTCGGGAGTAGAGAGAACGGCTAAGTCTAGTGAATTAAAGGCAGAACGCAGGTCTCCATTTGTAGAGGTCGCGATGAAATCCAGTGCATCCTCATCTAGCTCTACTTGGAAATCAAAACCACGCTCAGGGTCAGTTAGAGCGATTTGAATCGCTCCTTTTACATCTTGATTAGACAAGGGTTCTAACTCAAAAATCTGAACACGGCTACGAATGGCTGGAGTGACAGAAAAGAAGGGATTTTCAGTCGTCGCACCAATCATGATGACCAGACCACTTTCCAAGAGGGGGAGCAGAAAATCTTGCTTAGTCTTGTCAAGACGATGGATTTCGTCTAGTAATAGAACGAGACCACCTGAAAATTTAGCTTCTTCCGCGATTTCTTGAAGTCGCTTCTTACTATCGACTGTCGCATTAAAGGTCCGAAAGGCATACTTGGTCGTTCCAGCGATGGCAGAGGCAATACTGGTCTTTCCAATACCTGGAGGTCCGTAGAGAATCATGGAGGACAGACGATTTGCTTCCACCATGCGACGGATAATTTTTCCAGGTCCGACCAGATGCTTCTGACCAATGACCTGGTCGATGGTTTTTGGGCGCATGCGAAGCGCGAGATTGTCTGGCATAGCAGTCCTTTCTAACATGGATTTTCTGATGTATATGTGGTAAGATGGTAGTATCTATTTTAGCATATTTCCGAGCAATCGGGGCGATTAAAGAGTCGCATAGAAAGAGGACAAAATGGCAACATACGGATTTTTAGATGTTTTAGAGGAGGAGTTGGACAAGAACTTTCCATTTGACTATGAGATTAGCTGGGACAAGCGGAATCATGCAGTTGAAGTGAGTTTTTTATTGGAAGCACAAAATGCTGCGGGAGTAGAGATGGTGGATGAGGATGGAGAAGTTTCGTCAGATGATATCCTCTTTGAGGAAGCGGTACTCTTTTACAATCCTGCTAAGTCAACGGTTAATGCAGAAGACTATTTAACGGTCATTCCTTATCTACCTAAAAAAGGATTTTCTCGTGAGTTTTTAGCTTATTTTGCCCTTTTCCTCAAAGATACTGCCGAGGTTGGGCTGGATGCGCTCATGGACTTTTTGGAAGACCCAGAAGCAGAGGAGTTTGTCATGGAATGGAACCAAGAAGTCTTTGAAGAGGGAAAGGTTGGCTTGGAGGAAGGGGAGTTTTATCCTTATCCGAGATACTAGAGACTAGGGGAGAAAGTAAAAGTATATGAAGAAAATAGGCTTGTCTTTTATTTCTGGTCTGTCCTTTGTTTTTTTGATGCTGGGATTTGTTTTTGGGACGATTGCCTTTAAAGAGTTAGATTTCTCGTTAGTCTTTATTCCAGGCTATCTATTTACTTTTCTCAGCATTTATCTGATATTTATCCTTCATGAGCTAGGTCATGCATTTTGCGGTTACCTGACAGGCTATCGACTGGTGGCTTTTGGATTAGGGAATTTTCTTCTGACCAAAAAGTCAGGAAAGTTTTCTCTTAGTCGAACAGCTGTTCTCAAAAATGTTGGCGCTCAGTATATTGGATTGAAAGAAGATGAAAGTGATCAAAGAATTATCTTGATGCTTGCAGGCGGTTTGATGGTTCATCTTAGCTTGATTTTATTGGCGATATTGTATGGATTTTTGACAAAAAGCTGGTATTTTGCGGCTACTTGGATTTCTCTTAATCTATCTTTTCTTCTCATCAATGCTAAGCCAGTTGGGATTACCGATGGAGCAAAAATTTGGGAATTGCTACAACAGCCTGAAAATACCAAATACGCCTACTTGGTGTTGAGGCATTCTGCCCAGACCTTGCTAGCTCCTCAAGAATATGATTTGAAAGACTTTATCATGCCTGTTGCTGAGGATGTGAGGGGGAGTTTTGCAGAAAGCATTCAGATTTTTCAGGGACTGGTATTCATATTGGATGATAATATAGAACTTGCTAAGCGACAGTTTCAGTCTTTGCTAGAGAAAACAGATAATCCAATGTCTAAAACGATTTCTCAATTATATCTTCTTCAAATTGCCTTGCTAGAAGAAGATCATGAAAAAGCGGAGGAGTATGCAAGTAATCGAGGAGTCAAGTCCTTCTTATCTCTAAAAATGGCAGACACGCAGATAATGCAAGCCTGGTATCAATTTCTGGTAAAGAAAGATAGGGATCAGACTGACAAGGCTATAAAAATTGCTAGAAAAAACATGGTGACTAGCCGTTTGGTGCGGGATGAGAAACGTTATTATGAAAACTGGTTAGCAGAGTTGGAGAAAGAATTATCCGAAGGAGTCTGATATGGAAATAAAAATTTCTGATTTTACAGGTTGCAAAATTGCCCTCTTTTGTGAGGATAGGATTTTAACTATCTTGCGTGATGATAAGGCAAGCATTCCTTGGCCCAATATGTGGGAATTGCCAGGTGGCGGACGAGAGGGCGATGAAAGTCCTTTTGAGTGCGCGGCGCGTGAAGTTTACGAAGAATTAGGAATTCATCTGACTGAGGATTGCCTGCTTTGGAGTAAGGTGTATCCAAGTATGCTTTTTGAGGGGAAGAAATCCGTTTTTCTAGTGGGAAAGTTGACTAAGGAACAGTTTGACAAGATTGTCTTTGGTGATGAAGGGCAGGGATATAGACTGATGAGCGTTGAGGAGTTTCTTGGCTCAGATAAGGTTGTGCCCCAGTTGCAGGATAGAGTGAAGGATTATATGGAGGAAGTAAAATGATTTTTGCAATTGCAACAACGACGTTAAACAAGGAAGTTAAACGCAAACTAAAAACAGGACAATATTCTAGAGAAGAAGCTACATTCATCTATTTGGAATATTTAAAGTTAAAGAAGCAGAGAGAGAGTGGTATGAAAGTAGCTGGGATTTCTATGGCTGTTATCTGGGGGCTGCTGTATGTTCTGTCTTTACAAGGTGAGAATAATCAAACACTTTCATTTTCAGAATATTTTTTGTTTCTGATACTGTTTGAAGGAATTGTTCTATTTGTTTATTATCTTACGTTTGGTATTTTTAAACAGCAGATTCATAGCGCAATGAAAGAACACTACACAGATGTGATTGAGGAATTCAAGAAAAATAAGGAAGATTCAAAATGGAAACATGGCAAGAGTTAAAAGTTACAGTGAAGCGTGAGGGAGAGGAGCTGGTCTCCAATCTCTTGATTGAGCTGGGGGCGCAAGGTGTTGCGATTGAAGACAGCATGGACTATGTGGGGAATGTCGACCGTTTTGGTGAGATTTTCCCAGAGGTCGAGCAACATGAAGAAATCGTAGTGACCGCCTACTATCCTGATACGGTTGATGTAGCAGTGGTTGAGGCAGATTTGCAGGCTCGCCTGGCAGAATTAACTGATTTTATGGATCTAGGAGAGGTCAAGATGGGCACGACTGCCTTGGCTGAGGAAGACTGGGCAGACAACTGGAAGAAATACTATGAGCCAGCTCGCATCACTCACAACTTGACCATTGTGCCGTCCTGGACGGACTACGAGGCGGCTGCTGGAAAAAAGATTATCAAGCTGGATCCAGGCATGGCTTTTGGGACTGGAACGCATCCAACGACCAAGATGAGCCTTTTCGCCTTGGAGCAGGTTCTTCGTGGCGGCGAAACGGTGCTTGATGTAGGAACTGGTTCAGGTGTTCTTTCTATTGCCAGCTCGCTTCTGGGTGCCAAGGAAATCTTCGCCTATGACCTGGATGATGTGGCGGTTCGTGTCGCTCAGGAAAATATCGAGCTCAACCCTGGCATGGAAAACATCCATGTTGCTACTGGAGATTTGCTCAAGGGTGTGGAGATTGAAGCAGATGTCATTGTGGCCAATATCTTGGCGGATATTCTCATTCATCTGACAGATGATGCTTATCGTTTGGTCAAGAACGAAGGCTACCTGATCATGAGTGGGATTATCAAGGACAAGTGGGACATGGTGCGCGAGTCAGCTGAGTCAGCTGGATTTTTCCTTGAAACCCACATGATTCAAGGGGAATGGAATGCCTGTGTCTTTAAGAAGACCAAGGATATTTCTGGTGTGATTGGAGGCTAGCATGCAGCAGTATTTTGTCAAAGGCAGTGCAATCTCTCCTGTAACTATCGAGGACAAGGAAACCATCAAGCATATGTTTCAGGTCATGCGGCTGAAAGAAGAGGATGAGGTGACCTTAGTCTTTGATGATGGCATCAAGCGCTTGGCGCGCGTGCTGGATGTGGAAGCATGTCAGTTTGAATTGGTCCAAGAATTAACTGACAATGTGGAACTGCCCGTTCAAGTCACCATCGCATCAGGCTTTCCCAAGGGAGACAAGCTGGAGTTTATCACTCAAAAAGTGACGGAACTAGGAGCTAGCCAAATCTGGGGCTTTCCTGCCGATTGGTCGGTTGCCAAGTGGGATGGCAAGAAATTGGGTAAAAAGATTGAAAAACTAGAAAAAATTGCCCTTGGAGCAGCAGAACAAAGCAAGCGTAATATCGTCCCAAGTATTCAGCTTTTCGAGAAAAAAGCAGATTTTCTAGCCCAGCTGGATCAGTTTGACTCTATCATAGTAGCCTATGAAGAATCAGCAAAAGAAGGAGAAGCTACTGCGCTCTTACAAGCAGTCACTGGTCTTGAAAAAGGAGCCAAATTGCTCTTTATCTTTGGCCCAGAAGGCGGTCTTTCACCTGCAGAAATTGAAAGTTTTGAAGCCGAAGGAGCCGTCTTAGCAGGACTTGGTCCAAGGATTCTTCGAGCGGAAACAGCCCCGCTTTACGTCTTATCTGCCCTTAGTGTTTTAGTAGAATTAGAAAAATAAGAGGAAGAAAATGGAACAAAAACACCGTTCAGAATTTCCAGAAAAGGAACTTTGGGATTTAACAGCCCTATACCAAGACCGTGAGGATTTCTTGCGTGCAATCGAGAAAACGCGAGAGGATATCAATCAATTTAAACTTGATTACAAGGGCAATCTTCATACTTTTGAGGATTTCGAGAAGGCCTTTGCGGAATTGGAACAAATTTATATTCAGATGAGCCATATTGGCAATTACGCCTTTATGCCTCAGACGACCGATTATAGTAATGAAGAATTTGCCAATATTGCCCAGGCTGGGATGGAATTTGAAACTGATGCCAGCGTAGCCTTGACCTTCTTTGACGACGCCTTGGTGGCTGCAGACGAGGAGGTCTTGGACCGTTTGGGTAAATTGCCTCACTTGACGGCAGCCATTCGTCAGGCCAAAATCAAAAAAGCCCACTACCTAGGGGCTGATGTGGAGAAGGCTTTGACAAATCTGGGAGAAGTTTTCTACAGTCCACAGGACATTTACACTAAGATGCGAGCTGGGGACTTTGAAATGGCTGACTTTGAAGCCCATGGCAAGACCTATAAAAACAGCTTTGTTACCTATGAGAATTTCTACCAAAACCACGAGGACGCTGAGGTTCGTGAGAAATCTTTCCGCTCCTTCTCAGAGGGACTCCGTAAGCATCAAAATACGGCAGCTGCAGCCTATTTAGCCCAAGTTAAGTCTGAAAAACTATTGGCTGATATGAAGGGCTATGACTCAGTCTTTGATTATCTCCTAGCTGAGCAAGAAGTTGACCGTGCCATGTTTGACCGCCAGATTGACCTCATCATGAAGGATTTTGCGCCAGTTGCTCAGAGATACCTCAAGTATGTTGCCAAGGTGAATGGTCTTGAAAAGATGACCTTTGCAGACTGGAAATTGGACTTGGACAGCGCCCTGAATCCTGAAGTGACTATTGATGACGCCTATGATTTGGTCATGAAGTCAGTAGAACCTTTGGGACAAGAATATTGTCAGGAAGTTGCGCGCTATCAAGAAGAACGCTGGGTGGACTTCGCTGCTAATAGTGGCAAGGATTCTGGTGGTTATGCGGCGGATCCATATCGCGTGCACCCTTATGTCCTCATGAGCTGGACTGGTCGTTTGAGCGATGTTTATACCTTGATTCATGAAATCGGGCATTCTGGTCAATTCATCTTTTCAGATAATCACCAAAGTTACTTCAATGCCCACATGTCTACTTACTATGTCGAAGCGCCATCAACCTTCAATGAATTGCTTCTCAGTGACTACTTGGAGCACCAGTCTGATGATCCACGTCAAAAACGCTTCGCTCTTGCTCATCGCTTGACAGACACCTACTTCCATAATTTCATCACCCACCTCTTGGAAGCAGCCTTCCAGCGTAAGGTTTATACATTGATTGAAGAAGGGGAAACTTTTGGAGCAAGCAAACTCAACAGCATTATGAAGGAAGTCTTGACGGACTTCTGGGGAGATGCCATTGAAATTGACGATGATGCAGCCTTGACTTGGATGCGTCAAGCTCACTACTACATGGGCTTGTATAGCTACACATACTCAGCAGGCCTTGTTATCTCTACTGCAGGTTACCTCCATCTGAAAAACTCTGAAACTGGAGCTAGAGACTGGCTCAATCTCCTTAAATCAGGTGGCAGCAAGACACCGCTTGAGTCAGCCATGATTATCGGAGCCGATATCTCAACAGATAAACCACTACGTGATACCATCCAGTTCTTGTCTGACACAGTTGACCAGATTATAGCCTACAGTGCCCAGTTGGGAGAGTAGGGAAATGGGCAAATTTTAGGAGAATAATATGAATAGAATCAAAGAATGGCTAGAGCAAGATCCCCAAAGAATGCATTTTATCAAAATTGGTCTAGTTTTGTTGGGAATCATTTTATTGATTGCTTTGCCTACTCTCTATCTTGTTTTGAGCGGAGTTGGTATTTGGTATTTTGTAAAGAAAGCACCAGATATTCGAAAAAGAAATCTAATGATCGGGATTTTCATTGTCAGTTTTGTTGCAGTTGCTCTTCAAACTCCGACAGTCACAAAGAAAATTTCATCTTCTCAGTCAGAAACTAAGCAGACTGCGACATCTACTACTTCGACAGCTTCAACCACAGATACTTCATCTAGTATAGAGGAAGCAAAACGAATCGAAGAAGAGAAAAAAGCTAAAGAAAAAGTAGAAGAAGAGAGAATTGCCAAAGAAAAAGCTGCAAAGGAGTTGCAAGAAAAAGGTGAAACCTTAGTCAAACAATTGGAAGACAGTCAAGATGCGAGTCAAGTGAAGTCTGCTAAAGAGACAGTTAATCAGATTGAAAATAATGATAAAAAGACAGAGTTGCTTGATAGAATAGGTGCAGTTGAGTCGTTAATTTCTCAAAAAGAAGAAGAAAAAAGAGCTGCGCGTGAAGCTGAAACCAAAGCTCAACAGCAAGATAGAATTGTCTATGTTGCAGACCATGGGAAATCAAAAGTTTATTGGTATAGTAAGGATAGAATGCCTTCAAAAACGAATAAAGCTAACGTTGTTGAGATGACAGAAGCAGATGCGATTGCAGCAGGAAAACGTCCATCTAAAAGAGAATAAGACAGAAAGTCATCTTTGGATGGCTTTTTGATAAGTTACTAGAAATGTAGAGGTACTTGAGATGCGTAAAAAATTACAAAGAAAAGTGACAGAAGAAAAACCAAGCTATAGTCGAGAAGAAATTCAGTGGTTGCTCGAGCATTTGGGAGATCCCTCTCCAGAAATTCGAGACGAACTTGTTTTTACGAGTTTGGCTAGAGGGATTCAAGAAGAACTGTTTTCCCTTGAACAGTTTCAGTTTGTCTCAGAAGAGGTCTCCTCTGATGAAGGTCTATACAAAGAGATTGATAGTAGAGGAGTTTCAGCTCTTAAACGTTCTTTTAGGGCGCTTATTTATGCCAATCTTTTGTCTGCAGATGGTAATGAGCACTCTCTTTTCTATAAAGGATTAAAAGATGATATAAGAAATGCTATGCTATCTCAAGGTTTGTATTATCTTAAAAAAGAAAAGGATACGTCAGGTTTTTCAAGTCAGTATGGTTGGGTTCACGCTTTTGCGCATGGAGCGGATCTCTTGACTGAAGTCGTTTGTCATCCAGATTTTCCTAAAAACAGAGATTATGAAGTATTTGATGTACTTGGTCAATTATTTAAAAGAATTCCCATTCGTTTTACAAATGATGAGGATTGGCGCTTAGCGAGAGTACTTTATGAACCCATTTTGCAAGGAAAATTAGAGCAGGAACAAGTAGCTTCTTGGATAAAAACTGTTGACTTTCCAATAGAAGAGAGGGAAGATTTTTATAAATTTTCCAACTTCAGATCCTGTCTGTTGGAAGTCTATATCCAACTTGACCAGAAAAATAGTTTACAAGATGCCTTGAAAGAAGCCATTCAATTCTTTCAGTACTAAGGATAAGCGAGTCGTTTCATGATTTTCAATGAACTTTCCAGTCAATTTTCTTGAAACCCTTTCCTTCTTCTGATAGACTAATACATAGTTTGAAAAAAAGGAGACTTATCATGAAAAAATTTGTTGCTGAATTAATCGGTACATTTATGCTTGTGTTCATCGGAACAGGAGCTGTTGTTTTTGGAAATGGTGTTGAAGGTCTTGGACACCTTGGAATTGCTTTTGCCTTTGGTTTAGCAATTGTGGTTGCAGCTTTCTCAATCGGAACTGTTTCAGGTGCTCACTTGAACCCAGCTGTTTCGATCGCTATGTTTGTAAACAAACGTTTGTCATCTTCAGAACTTGTAAACTACATCCTTGGACAAGTAGTTGGAGCTTTCCTTGCGTCAGCTGCGGTATTCTTCCTCTTGTCTAACTCAGGCATGTCAACTGCTAGCCTTGGTGAAAATGCCTTGGCAAACGGTGTCACTGTCTTTGGCGGTTTCTTGTTTGAAGTCATCGCAACTTTCTTGTTTGTCCTAGTTATCATGACTGTAACATCAGCAAGCAAGGGCAATGGCGCAATCGCTGGTTTGGTGATTGGTTTGTCATTGATGGCCATGATCCTTGTGGGCTTGAACATTACTGGACTTTCAGTTAACCCAGCTCGCAGCTTGGCTCCTGCTGTCTTGGTAGGTGGCGCAGCCCTTCAACAAGTATGGATTTTCATTCTTGCCCCAATTGTTGGTGGTATTCTTGCAGCCCTTGTTGCTAAAAACTTTCTTGGAACAGAAGAATAATTAAAACTCAAAAAGCCTTGCTCCTCAGTTTGAGGAACAGGGCTTTTTCGTATGATACTCTTCGAAAATCTCTTTAAACCACGTCAGCTTCCATCTGCAACCTCAAAACAGTATTTTGAGCTGACTTCGTCAGTTCTATCCACAACCTCAAAACAGTGTTTTGAGCTGACTTCGTCAGTCTTATCTATAACCTCAAAGCAGTGCTTTGAGCAACCTACGGCTAGCTTCCTAGTTTGCTCTTTGATTTTCATTGAGTATGAGTTTAACGGTTGTCAATTTTCTCTGGATAAAGGTCGTGTTGGAAGAGACGCTGTTCTGCCAAGCCTTCATACTTGGTTCCAGGTCTACCGTAGTTGTAGTAGGGGTCGATTGAAATGCCCCCACGTGGAGTGAATTTTCCCCAAACTTCCAAATAGCGAGGGTCTAGCAAGTTGACCAAGTCTTTCCCGATGGTATTGATACAGTTTTCGTGAAAATCTCCATGATTTCGGTAGCTAAAGAGGTAGAGTTTGAGGGATTTTGACTCGACACAGAGCTTGTCAGGAATGTAGGAAATATAAATCGTCGCAAAGTCTGGCTGAGCAGTGATTGGGCACAGGGAGGTAAATTCAGGACAGTTGAATTTGATGAAATAGTCATTTTCAACATGACGGTTGTCAAAAGATTCGAGGACTTCTGGTCTATCGAAGCCATCAACCACTCAAAAGCGGCAAACGTTCCAATTATCGTGGCTAT
>URCN01000054.1:0-10945 GCA_900546335.1 uncultured Streptococcus sp. | reverse complement strand
ATTCCGTAGAAAAGTTAATAAAAATGAGAAAAAGATTCATAAATACACTTTTAGATAGAAAATTCAGAAAATTAACTCTTTTGCCTTGAAAATTTTTGAAAAAATGGTATGATAGTAACAAGCTATTTTTTTAAGAGAAGAGAAAGGGGAACAATGGAGAAAATCAGTTTAGAATCTCCTAAGACGGGGTCGGACCTAGTTTTGGAAACACTTCGGGACTTAGGGATTGATACCATTTTTGGTTATCCTGGTGGTGCGGTCTTACCTTTGTATGATGCGATATACAATTTTAAAGGCATTCGCCACATCTTGGGACGCCATGAGCAAGGTTGTTTGCACGAAGCTGAAGGATATGCCAAATCAACTGGAAAGTTGGGCGTTGCCGTCGTCACGAGTGGGCCGGGAGCAACAAATGCCATTACAGGGATTGCAGATGCCATGAGCGATAGCGTTCCCCTTTTGGTCTTTACAGGTCAGGTTGCGCGAGCTGGAATTGGGAAAGATGCTTTTCAGGAGGCAGACATTGTGGGGATTACCATGCCCATTACCAAGTACAATTACCAAGTTCGTGAGACAGCAGATATTCCTCGTATCATTACGGAAGCTGTTCATATTGCAACGACAGGTCGTCCAGGTCCTGTTGTGATTGACTTGCCAAAGGATGTATCAGCTCTAGAGACAGATTTCATCTATTCACCAGAGGTGAATTTACCAAGTTACCAACCGACGCTTGATCCGAATGACATGCAAATCAAGAAAATCTTGAAGCAATTGTCAAAAGCCAAGAAACCTGTTTTGTTAGCAGGGGGCGGTATCAGCTATGCAGAAGCTTCTAAGGAGCTCAATGAATTTGCTGAACGTTACCAAATTCCAGTAGTCACTAGTCTTTTGGGGCAAGGTACCATTGCAACGAGTCATCCGTTCTTCCTAGGAATGGGAGGAATGCACGGTTCTTTCGCAGCCAACATTGCAATGACTGAAGCGGACTTTATGATTAGTATTGGTTGCCGTTTCGATGACCGCTTGACTGGGAATCCTAAGACCTTTGCGAAGAATGCTAAGGTTGCTCACATTGATATTGACCCAGCTGAGATTGGTAAGATTATTAGTGCAGATATTCCTGTAGTGGGGGATGCTAAGAAAGCCTTGCAGATGCTACTGGCAGAACCAACTGTTCATAACAATACTGAAAAGTGGATTGAAAAAGTTACCAAGGACAAGAATCGAGTTCGTTCTTATGATAAGAAAGAACGTGTGGTTCAGCCTCAGGCTGTTATTGAACGAATCGGTGAATTGACAAATGGAGATGCCATTGTGGTAACAGACGTTGGTCAACACCAAATGTGGACAGCTCAGTATTACCCATATCAGAATGAACGTCAATTGGTAACTTCAGGTGGCTTGGGTACCATGGGCTTCGGAGTTCCTGCAGCTATCGGAGCCAAGATTGCAAATCCAGAAAAAGAGGTTATCCTTTTTGTAGGTGATGGTGGCTTCCAAATGACCAACCAAGAACTAGCAATCCTAAACATCTACAAGGTGCCGATTAAGGTTGTCATGTTGAATAACCACTCACTAGGAATGGTTCGTCAGTGGCAGGAATCCTTCTATGAGGGTAGAACTTCAGAGTCAGTCTTTGATACACTTCCTGACTTCCAGCTGATGGCACAGGCCTATGGCATCAAAAACTATAAATTTGATAATCCAGAGACGATAGAGAAGGATCTAGAAGTCATTCTGGAGGATGTGCCCATGTTTATCGAGGTGGATATTTCTCGTAAGGAACAGGTCTTACCGATGGTACCAGCTGGTAAGAGCAATCATGAGATGTTGGGGGTGAAGTTCCATGCGTAGAATGTTAACAGCTAGATTGCAAAACCGTTCAGGAGTTTTGAATCGTTTTACAGGTGTCCTTTCTCGTCGTCAAGTCAATATTGAGAGTATCTCGGTTGGTGCGACAGAGAACCCCAATGTATCTCGTATCACCATCATTATTGATGTAGCATCTCATGATGAAGTAGAGCAAATCATTAAACAGCTCAATCGTCAGATTGATGTGATTCGCATTCGTGATATCACAGATAAACCACACTTGGAAAGAGAAGTTATCTTGGTGAAGGTATCTGCTCCTGCTGAGAAGCGTGCAGAAATCTTGGCCATTATCCAACCTTTCCGTGCAACGGTAGTAGATGTGGCTCCAAGCTCAATCACCATCCAGATGACGGGAAATGCTGAAAAGAGTGAAGCTTTATTGCGGGTGATTCGACCATACGGTATTAAAAATATCGCTCGTACGGGTGCAACTGGATTTACCCGCGACTAATACTCTTTGATTTTCATTGAGTATAAAATCCAGCATAAGTTTGTTTAACCAGCCTATAAGGCAATAAAAATAGAAAAGAGAGAAAAAACTATGGCAGTTCAAATGGAATACGAAAAAGATGTTAAAGTAGCAGCGCTTGACGGTAAAAAAATCGCTGTAATCGGTTATGGTTCACAAGGACATGCGCATGCGCAAAACTTGCGTGATTCAGGTCGTGATGTCATCATCGGTGTGCGTCCAGGTAAATCTTTTGACAAAGCAAAAGAAGATGGATTTGACACTTACACAGTAGCAGAAGCAACTAAATTGGCTGACGTTATCATGATTTTGGCACCAGATGAAATCCAACAAGAATTGTACGAAGCAGAAATCGCTCCAAACTTGGAAGCTGGAAATGCAGTTGGATTTGCTCATGGTTTCAATATCCACTTTGAATTTATCAAAGTTCCTGCAGATGTAGATGTCTTCATGTGTGCTCCTAAAGGACCAGGACACTTGGTACGTCGTACTTATGAAGAAGGATTTGGTGTGCCAGCTCTTTACGCAGTTTACCAAGACGCTACAGGAAATGCTAAAAACATTGCTATGGACTGGTGTAAAGGTGTTGGGGCAGCTCGTGTTGGTTTGCTTGAAACAACTTACAAAGAAGAAACTGAGGAAGATTTGTTTGGTGAACAAGCTGTACTTTGTGGTGGTTTGACTGCCCTTATCGAAGCAGGTTTTGAAGTCTTGACAGAAGCAGGCTATGCCCCAGAATTGGCTTACTTTGAAGTTCTTCACGAAATGAAATTGATCGTTGACTTGATCTATGAAGGTGGATTCAAGAAAATGCGTCAATCTATTTCAAACACTGCTGAATACGGTGACTATGTATCAGGTCCACGTGTGATTACTGAGCAAGTTAAAGAAAACATGAAAGCTGTTTTGGCAGATATCCAAAATGGTAAGTTTGCAAATGACTTTGTAAATGACTACAAGGCTGGTCGTCCAAAATTAACTGCTTACCGTGAACAAGCAGCTAACCTTGAAATTGAAAAAGTTGGTGCAGAATTGCGTAAAGCAATGCCTTTCGTTGGTAAAAACGACGACGACGCATTCAAAATCTACAATTAATTCTTGTAAAGAGAGACAGAAGGCGAGTTGGGGGTACCTAACTCGTTTTTTATCTTGAAAAGTACTTGAGGAGGAGACAATGCTAAGTGCAAAAGATGTGGTGAAAGCCCACAAAGTTTTGAGTGGTGTAGTAGTTGATACACCACTAGAATATGATCATTATTTATCAGAAAAATACCAAGCAAAGATTTATCTCAAAAAGGAGAATGCGCAACGAGTTCGCTCTTTTAAAATTCGTGGAGCCTATTATGCCATTTCTCAACTATCAAAAGAAGAACGTGAGCGTGGTGTAGTCTGTGCCTCTGCGGGAAATCACGCTCAAGGTGTCGCCTATACTTGCAATGAGATGAAGATTCCTGCAACAATTTTTATGCCTATTACAACACCGCAACAAAAGATTGGGCAGGTTCGCTTTTTCGGTGGAGAGTTCGTGACAATCAAGTTGGTTGGGGATACCTTTGATGCTTCTGCTAAGGCAGCACAAGAATTTACACTGACAGAAAACCGCACCTTTATCGATCCTTTTGATGATGCGCATGTTCAGGCTGGTCAAGGGACTGTAGCCTATGAAATTCTTGAAGAAGCCCGTAAAGAGTCTATTGATTTTGATACAGTACTTGTACCAGTAGGCGGTGGTGGATTGATTGCCGGTGTTTCTACTTATATTAAGGAAACCAATCCGACTATTGAAGTGATTGGGGTAGAAGCCAATGGAGCCCGCTCTATGAAAGCTGCCTTTGAGGCTGGGGGACCAGTTAAACTCAAAGAAATTGATAAGTTTGCTGATGGGATAGCTGTACAGAAAGTTGGACAGTTGACCTATGAAGCGACCCGTAAGAATGTTGAAACGCTGATTGGGGTGGACGAGGGATTGATTTCTGAAACCTTGATTGATCTTTATTCCAAGCAAGGAATTGTAGCAGAACCAGCCGGAGCTGCCAGCGTTGCAGCCTTGGAAGTTTTATCAGACTATATCAAAGGCAAGACGATTTGTTGTATTATTTCTGGGGGCAATAACGATATCAACCGCATGCCAGAGATGGAAGAACGTGCCTTGATTTACGATGGAATCAAGCATTACTTTGTAGTGAATTTCCCACAGCGTCCAGGAGCTCTGCGAGAGTTTGTAAATGACATTTTGGGGCCAAATGATGACATCACTCGTTTTGAATATATCAAACGAGCAAGCAAGGGGACAGGCCCTGTATTGATTGGGGTAGCTCTTGCCAATAAGCATGATTATGCTGGATTGATTCATCGAATGGAAAAGTTTGACCCATCTTATATTAATTTGAATGGGAACGAAACATTGTATAATATGCTAGTTTAAGCTAAAATAAAATTATTATCATATCATTTGCGTAATGATGTTGATGGTGCTATAATGAGGGTGACGAAAGGGGGAGATTCCCATGGTTTTACAAATTTTACTTATTTTATTGTTTTTAGTGGTGATTGCATCAGTGATTATGGTTAGTTCTGTGTATGTGGTTCGACAACAATCTGTCGCTATCATAGAACGCTTTGGTAAATACCAAAAGTTGAGCAATAGTGGTATTCATTTACGAGCTCCTTTTGGAATTGATAGGATTGCGGCAAGAGTTCAACTACGCTTGTTGCAAAGTGAGATTGTTGTAGAGACAAAGACGCAAGATAATGTATTTGTAACGATGAATGTAGCAACTCAGTATCGAGTAAATGAAAACAATGTCACAGATGCATATTATAAATTGATGCGTCCAGAAGCCCAAATTAAATCCTATATTGAAGATGCTTTGCGTTCATCTGTACCAAAGCTAACCCTAGATGAGTTGTTTGAGAAGAAGGATGAAATCGCCTTAGAAGTTCAAAAACAAGTGGCTGAAGAAATGTCTACGTATGGATATATCATTGTCAAAACGCTGATTACTAAGGTTGAACCTGATGCTGAAGTAAAACAATCAATGAATGAAATTAACGCGGCTCAACGTAAGAGAGTTGCGGCGCAAGAGCTTGCTGAAGCAGATAAGATTAAAATCGTGACCGCAGCAGAAGCAGAAGCAGAAAAAGATCGCCTACATGGTGTAGGGATTGCAGAGCAGCGTAAAGCAATTGTTGACGGACTAGCTGATTCTATCCAAGAGTTAAAAGGAGCCAATGTCGAGCTAACTGAAGAACAAATCATGTCTATCCTATTAACGAACCAGTATTTAGATACGTTGAATAATTTTGCAGATAAAGAGGGTAATAATACAATCTTCCTACCAGCAAATCCTAATGGAGTTGAGGACATAAGAACTCATATATTATCGGCTTTAAAAGCCAAGTAAAAATATGCAGAATAATATAGTTACGACGAATATATGTTTTTTTATTGACAAACGAAATAAAAACGTATACAATTAAGTATTGTAAAGAATAATTTAGGAGAAGAACATGGCTAAGTCGAACTTTGAAAAAGTAGAAGCAGTTGTTGGCTGGGTTCGTGATAAGAAAATCACAGGCTACCGTATCTCTAAAGAAACGAATGCGCGTGAAATGTCTATCATTGCTCTAGCACAAGGACGCGCAAAAGTTAAAAATATTTCATTTGAAACAGCTCTTGGTTTAATCGATTTCTATGAAAAAAATCATGAAAAATTTGAAGATTAAACTGTGGTCACAGGCAGATTCCTGAATCGAGTCTGCCTTTTCTTTACAATTACAAATACAAATTAAAAAGACTGCATTCTTTATGCAGTCTTTGTTTATTAGCTGAGATAGCGTTGAAGAAATTCTTTTGTCCGGTCTTCTTTAGGATTTGTAAAGAGTTCTTCTGGTTTGCCTTCTTCAGCAATGACGCCCTTATCCATAAAGATGACACGGTGAGAGACATCGCGGGCGAACTCCATTTCGTGGGTTACGACGATCATGGTCAAGCCTTCTTGAGCCAAATCCTGCATAATTTTGAGGACTTCCCCAACCATTTCTGGGTCAAGGGCAGATGTTGGTTCGTCGAAGAGAATGGCATCAGGATTCATGGAGAGAGCGCGGGCGATAGCCACGCGTTGTTTTTGTCCCCCTGAGAGTTGTTTAGGCTTGGCTTGCCAGTAACGTTCTCCCATACCAACTTTTTCGAGATTCTCTTTGGCAATTTTTTCAGCTTCAGAGTGGTCGCGTTTGAGGACAGTCGTTTGGGCGACGATTGTATTTTCAAGGACATTCAGATTTTCAAAGAGATTGAAAGATTGGAAAACCATACCGAGTTTTTCACGATAATGGGTGAGGTTATAGCCTTTTTCTAAGACATTTTCTCCTCGATAGAGAATCTCTCCCTCTGTAGGTGTTTCTAGTAAATTAATTGAACGAAGGAAGGTTGATTTTCCGCTTCCAGAGCTCCCGATGATGGAAATAACCTCTCCTTTATGGACGGTGAGAGAAATGTCTTTTAGCACTTCGTTTTGCCCATAGGATTTTTTGAGGTGTCTGATTTCAAGGATTGGTTGTGTCATTTTTTCAAATCCTCCGTTTGCATTTGGTTAGCACCTGTAGTGTAAGTATCCATGTCCATACGACGTTCGATCAAGCGTAGGATACGGGTCACAGTAAAGGTGAGGACAAAGTAAATCACGGCGATGATGGTAAAGGTCTGGAAGTATTGATAGGTTTGTGTTGCTACAGTATTTCCTGAGAAATAAAGCTCAACAACTGAAATAACGTTCAATACAGAGGTATCTTTGATATTGATGACAAACTCATTACCAGTAGCAGGTAGAATATTACGGACAACCTGAGGTAGGACAATCTTACGCATGGTTTGATTGTGGGTCATACCAAGAGCGGTTGCAGCTTCAAACTGACCTTTGTCAACTGCTAGAATACCACCACGAACGATCTCTGTCATGTAGGCACCCGTGTTGATTGAGACGATGAAGATAGCGGCTAGTGTGCGGTCAAGGTTAATACCAAAAGCTTGGGCAGTTCCATAGTAGATAACCATAGATTGAACAATCATCGGTGTACCACGGAAGATCTCGATATAGACATTGAGAATCCAACCGACTAGTTTCTGTAGGGCGTACATCGCCTTGTTCTCAGATAGTGGAGCGGTACGGAAGACCCCAATCGCAAGTCCGATAAGGAGACCTGTGATGGTCCCGATAATGGAGATTAAGAGTGTGATACCAGCACCACGCAAGAGTTGTTGCCAGTTTTCAGAAAGGATCTTAGCGACTTGGCTAAAGAAACTACTTTCTTCCTCCGTTGTTGTAGACTCCACAGGTTGCTCTTTGATCATACGATCCATGAGGGCTACTTGCTCATCCTTAGAGATGGTTTCGATGCTTGCATTGATTTGGCCGATGCGACTGTCATCTTTACGAAGTCCAATGGCAATAGCTGTATCTTCTTCGCCAGTTTTGAAACCTGGTTGAGGTTGGATCATTTTGAACTTAGCGTTGGCAGACTCAGCGGTCATTGCTTCAGGTCGTTCAGAAACATAGGCATCAATAACACCAGCCTCCAGAGCTTGACGCATCTGAGCGAAGTCACCCATAGCAGTTTCTTTTTTGGCACCTGGAATTTGGGAAATCAGGTCATAAAGGTAAACACCTTGTTGAGAAGTGATTTTTGCTCCGCTAAAGTCCTCCAAAGATTTGGCATTCGCATAGGCAGAGTCCTTTTTTACCAATAGAACCGGTTCGCTAGTATAGTAACTGCTTGAAAAAGCAATTTCTTGTTTGCGTTCAGCGGTTGGGCTCATACCGGCAATGATCATATCGATTTTGCCAGAAGTAAGGGCTGGAACAAGTCCTTCCCATTTGGTTTTCACGACCAATGGTTCCTTGCCTAGGTCTTTGGCAATCTTTTTAGCAATTTGAACATCGTAGCCGTTGGCATATTGGTTGGTCCCGTCGATTTTGACGGCGCCGTTACTATCGTCGTCTTGTGTCCAGTTGAAGGGAGCGTAAGCTGCCTCCATTCCGATGCGTAAATATTCGTCGGCTTGGACTTGGCTAACTAGTCCTAAGCTAAGGGCTAGGCTAGCAAGGATAGATAAGCATAATTTTTTCATGTTTTCTCCTATTTCTAGTCTAAAAATGACTCTCTCTATTGTATCTAAAAATAGTGAGATTTTCAATACAAGTAAGCCTTTACTTATAAAAAATGATATAATGGTAAAAAGATTGAAAGGGAACCGATTATGAAAAAAAGATGGCTGTTGGCTTTGGTATTTACTTATTTATTATTTATACCGAGTCTGGTTTTTGCAGTAGACTTTGATATCTTGTCCTATCAGGGTGATTTGAATATTCATGCAGATAATACTGCAATTTTTAAGGAAACAATTACCTACCGCTTTGGAGATGATTATAATGGTCAGTTAGTTGGACTCGGGAAAGCTGGGAAAATGCCAGAAGGATTTGACATTGATCCCGACCCAACTGTTCAGGTCTCTAAAAATGGAAGAATTGTTCAAAATGCTTCCTTCTATACTATGGAGGAAGAGGATGGCTACAAGGTAAAAATTTATAATCCTGGATATGCCGGAGATACTGTTCGGGTAACGGTTACCTGGAAACTAACAAACCTTCTCTTCTTATATAAGGATATCGCAGAGTTAAATTGGCAACCCTTGACCGATAGTACCGGAGACATCAAAGAGATTGAGTTTAAGGTTAGCTCTGATACTCCAGCAGAGAAACTCTATTTTCATGCAGGCCAACTCCTAAGGGACTCTAGTGTTGAAAAAGCAAATAATCTCTATCATGTCAAAATGGAAGACCTTCCTAGAAAGAGACAAATCGAATTACACGCATACTGGCCGAGAAGTGCTTTTGCAGGAGCTCCAGATCAAGGATTAGAGGAAGAACGTCTAACCGATTTTAACCGGATTGAAAGCAATATAGCGACAGAAAAAGCGCAAAGTGAGATTCTGATGAAATGGGTCTTCCCGGTCATTTTTGTGAGTCTCTTACTTCCAATTCCTATCTTTTATAGAATGTTTCGTCAGAGTACAAGCATTAAAAAGGTCTTTCCAAAAGATCACAGGCTTTATGAGCCACCGATGGATTTGCCTCCAATGGTTTTAGCAGAAGCAGTGTATTCAACTTCCTTAGAGGAAGTCAATCCCCTAAACAAATCAGGGTTTGGTAAATTTACTTTTGAACGTTTGATTCAGGCAACCTTGTTGGATTTAGTAGATCGAGGCCATTTATCTATTTTCCAAGGGGATGAGGAACCTTATGTGCGCATTATCAGTGAAAAGGGGTTGTCCAATTTTGAGAAGGAATGTCTGCGCATGACTTTGTCAAACAAGAAAGAATTGGCTATTTCAGAGCTCTTCCCTGATTACCAAGTTTCATCTTCCCTTTACCGTGGTGCCAAAGAGTCAGATGAAAAACATATCCGAGAAACAGGCTCGCGTCTCAAACGCTCCTTTGAAGGAAGACTTCAACGCATTCAGTCTTGTGTCAAGGATAAGGTCCATGTACTTCGTATTCCCAGCTATTATCGTCCCTTGACAAGTGAGGAACGTCGTCTTGCTCTTGGGATGCGAGTTTGTTCAGCCATAACGGCTCTAGGTGGCCTGCTGTTCTTTTACTATAGTTGGCAGACTCACGGTTTCTTCTCAATTCCTTTCCTTCTCTTGGGGTTGACAGGGCTGGCAGCAAGTTTCTGGGTTCATTTTGCGATGCGAGGCGCCTATCGTGATGGCGTTCTAACAGAGGAAGGGGCGGAGATTTTCTATCTTTGGACTAGTTTTGAAAATATGCTTCGTGATATCGCTCATCTGGATCAGGCAGAACTGGAGAGTATCGTTGTTTGGAATCGTCTACTGGTCTATGCGACTCTCTTTGGTTATGCCAAGAAGGTGAGCAAGTTAATGAAAGTCCGCCATATTCAGCTTGATAATCCAGATTTGAATCTGTATATAGCCTACGGTTGGCACACACAGTTCCATGCCTCAACTGCACAAATCAAGCAATACACAGCTGTCGCAAATACAGCTAGCAACTACTCGGTATCATCTGGAAGTGGAAGTTCGGGTGGAGGCTTCTCGGGAGGCGGAGGCGGTGGTAGCATCGGCGCCTTCTAAAAAATCTATCGCAACATCCGAAATTATGCTATAATAGAGGACAGAAAAAGGAGTAATGTATGTATTTTATTGAAATTTTGAAGTCAATCTTTTTTGGGATTGTTGAAGGAATTACAGAATGGTTGCCCATTTCAAGTACTGGCCACTTGATCTTGGTTGAAGAATTTGTACAATACAAGGACCAAAATGAAGCCTTCATGTCCATGTTTAATGTTGTCATTCAGCTTGGTGCCATTTTAGCAGTTATGGTCATTTACTTTAATAAGCTTAATCCCTTCAAACCTGGTAAAACTAAGGTAGAAGTTCGTAGAACTTGGCAATTGTGGTCAAAAGTCTTCGTTGCGACCTTGCCTTTGCTATTGGTTTTTAAATTAGATGATTGGTTTGATGCCAACTTCCATAACATGGTTTCAGTTGCAATCATGTTGATTATCTATGGTGTTGCCTTTATC
>URCN01000053.1:0-10987 GCA_900546335.1 uncultured Streptococcus sp. | reverse complement strand
TGGTTCAAAGCGAAGAAGAGTTCTTACAATATTATAAATCCAGTACGGAGGAAGAATAATGGGACAAAAGCATTTGTCTTATATTCCAATAGATATTGATAGTTGACATTGAATTTTAAATAGGGAGGAAAAAATGAAGAAGTTAGTTGTCGTCATCCTGTTATTGCTTCTTGGAGCTTGCTCTAATGGAAAGGAAGCAGGGGGAACAGAGAAAAGTACACGTGAGACAGTTGTAAGTAAAGAGAAAGAATTGAAATTTGTAGTAGCACCACAATATGAAGGTAAAACATCGGAATTAATAGAGTTTGGAAAGAAATTAATTGAAGAACATCCTGAGGTAGGTAATCAAGGAGAAGTTACTCTATACTATTCTGGTAGTACATATACATTTAATGAGCAGGAGTATGCAGTATTTATAATATTAAACAAGACGGATACTGACATTAATCATGATGCTAAATTTAAAATTAGTTGGGGTTATGCGGGACAGCAAATCTACCAAAATGAATTAGTTGAATACAAGATTTCTGAAAGCGGGGAGCTGCCTACACAATCTGCAACAATTTTTTTACTTCCTTTAACAACTGAACAGAAATCGATTGTTACAAAGATTGTAGATGAAAGAAAAATGAACCTAAGTATTTCAGATATTCAAATGAAGTAGGAGAACTATATGTCAGATTTAAAGCTTTATTTTTTGTTGCTATTTGGAGTTTTATTACTCTGTTCATCTGTACTTTTCTTTTTCCGTTATTTTTACAAAAGAGAACTAAGAATTAAAAATTTATCTACTGCATGTGTTGAGGGAGTTGTAGTAGGATACAAGTATTCAAAACCAGCAGGTCCTCCAATTGTTGAATATAAAGTTGATGGGCGTACTTATCAAAGAAATCTGGACTACCATAGAGTTATTCTCATATCAGTTCCTTGGAAGAGTGTACAAGCCACTTCTAGGTCGGAGTTATTAGCTCAAAAGATAACAATTTATAGAAATTCTGTCGTTTCTGTTACACGTGTTTTGGAAGATGCTTTTCCAAAGGGCTCAAAGATGACTGTTTGGTATAACCCTGCTTGTCCCAAAGAGTCCTTTGTTGAGAGATACAGTGGTATGGAAGTGGTGTATAAGCGTCAAGTATGGATATGTATGGCAACATTAATTTTAGCACCCATATTGTTGACAATGGTATTTATATTGAATGCAATTTATAAATAGTAAATTTAAGGGTAGGAATGGTGTCAAACGTTAGTCAACGAGTTTTATAAATTATTAGGCGTCGGTAGTGCTATATTGTTAATTATGGTCTACGCCGTTGTAGTGCTTGCTTATTTGTTAAAGAGGTGAGGTAATCCACATAATGTCACAAGAGAGATATTTGCAGATCAAAAAAGAGCATCAAGTTCGTAAGTTTGTGGGGCGTTTCCTCTTCATTCTTCTCGCTATACTCGATGTTCTACTGGTATCAAGTCATTCCAATTATGTCCCGCTTGTAACGGTGGCTATGGTAACGATTGTGCCTTTTAATCATTTTCTACTTGGTCCTCTTAGGAGACAGAAAAAAGCCATAGAAAAAGAGCATCCAGAATGGAAAATACTCAGTACAAAGGGAGTAAAGGTTCCCTCGGCTGAAGCCAATAAAAGAACCTTGGCTGGTATTGGGATCTTGATAGCCTTGCTGTTGTCTTTTGGGCTATTCTATAAACCTGTGAAACAGCCGAACGACCAAGTAAACAAGCCGCCTAAGGTTGATTCTAAAACGCCTGAAACGTCCAAGTCTTCAGAGTCTGAGTCGTCCAGTTCCTCTAAGACCAAAGAATCCAGTTCCTCAGAGTCGAAATCCTCGTCTTCGACTGAACAAAGTTCTAAAACCGAAAATTCAGGAACAAAACCGTCAAAAAGTGAATCCAATAATCCTTATTACCAGATTCCAGGACTTACTGACGAACAGGTGAGAGATATCATATCAAAATCGGTGAAAGATTTGAGAGAAAAACAGTCAAAAGAAAAATCCGAAGAGTAGACTCGAGGACATCGATGTCCTTTCTGGATGAGTTAGTTTTGAGATTTTACTGTATAAAATAACAGGAGGAGTTCATATGAATAAAGAAGTGATTGGTTTGATAGTTGGGACAATCGTCATCTTCCTATCTTTTGTATTTGTATGTGGGACCTTTCTCTATCTCTATCTTCGGGATCAGAAGTTGGTCCGCCTTGCCAAGTCATCCGTTCCTGGAACGGTTATCGGCTATAGCCGTTTTCGTGAGGGGTATCCACCTATCGTCGAATACACGGTGGATGGGATTGCTTATAAGAAAACCTTGCAGTATTTTATGTTCAAAACGGTCACAATTCCGTGGGGGACTACTAAATTTTTAAAGGACTATACAAGAGAAGATATGCTAGCGCCTTCGATCACTCGCTACAGTAACTCCTTTGTTTCCTTCAAACGCTTGATGCAGACCCATTTCCCCCTTCATTCGGAGCTGACGGTCTGGTATGATCCAGACAAGCCGGCCAGGGCCTATGTCGAACGTTACAGTGGAATGGACAAGTTTTACAAGTGGTTTGGTATCGGATTTGGGCTGGCTCTAGTTCTAGTCTATGGGATAGTGATCCTAGCCTTTTTGTCCAAGATATAAGGCATAAAAGTCAGTTGGTTAATAGGAAACTTGACTTCCCATCTTGCTTCAAGGAGGACAGAGTTTCTTTTCCATTTTCATGCTCACCTATCTTTTCTTTCCGATACAGAGAAAAGGTTGCCTCCCACAAATACAGACAGGAAGTGAATTTTGACAAAGCCCCTTATTCGAGATATAATGAAGAAAAAGTGACCAAGGATAAATCAATGACAAACTCAAAGTATATAACACGCCTGAAACGTTCAGAGGGCCAGTTGCGTGGGATTCAAAAGATGATTGAAGAAGATCGTGATTGCGCAGATATTGTTACGCAGTTGACAGCAGTGAAATCTAGCGTTGAGCGCGTGATTGAGATGATCATTACTGAAAATCTCACAGGCTGTATCAACCAACCACTAGACGACCCCGAGGCTCAAAAGGAACGCCTAGAAAAGGCCATCCGATACCTGATTAAACGGAAATAAACTAATTTGCTATTGATAAACAATGCAGACAAAGGTATTTAAGTTTGTTTCGACAAAAAATCATGTCGGACAAATGGATGAGTTCCCCCAATACCAATGAGAAAACCTCTTTTTAGATACCATCAATTTGCTTCGTTTTATAGAAGCGACGGGTTACGAGCCCTATATCAGTGGGTTGCAGAAATGAAAAAACCGATTAAGTTCCTTAATCGGTTTTTTGCTTATTTTACTTGACCGGGCCAAGCATTCATACCACCTTCTACATTGATAACTGTGAGGCCTTGGGCGCTTAGAAATTCACAAGCAGATGCGGAACGGACTCCACCTTGACAGATGACATGATATTCCTGGTCAGGTTTGAGTTCTTTGTAACCTTGCTCCAAGGTACTTAAAGGCAGATTTTTGGCACCTGGTGCATGTCCTGCTTGGAATTCGTGCTCTTCACGTACATCGATAAGGTTTAGATTTTCATTTAGGTATTCTTCATAAAAATCAGCCATGCTGATACTCGTTTCCATATTTGACTCCTTCTGGATTAGACATTTTATATTGTGAATAAGCGGCGTCAAGGTTTTGGACGGTAAATCCTGCCGCTGGAGGATACGCTCTGTGATCTAGCTGTGCAAAACGCTGTGGTAGCTAAGGATGTAGGTTTGCTTCTTGTCCGATTCATCCAAGCGTTCCCGTAATTCGTTTAGGGGAATGTGGATGGTGTCGACTTTGAGTCGACCACTCTGAAATTCGCCACTTGTCCGCACATCTAGGGATTATTTGCCCTTAGTCAGATCGTCTTTGAGCTGACACCATTGGATATGGTCGCTCAGACCTTCGATAAGGTTCAAGGCTGCGTAGCCCATTTGATGCTTCTAGGTGACCTGACCTGTCCAAGCGCTCATACCGCCTCGTACATTGATGACATCGTAGCCTTTTTTCTTAAGCTTTTTCGCAGCTAGTTTGCTTCGTACACCAGAGTGACAAATGACATAAAGTGTTTCTTTTGTCGCAGGTGTGTATGAACCGATTTCCGTTAAAGGAACATTTTTGGCATTTTTGATATGACCTCTACGGAATTCCGTAGGCGTCCGAACATCTAGTAGCTGAATCGGTTCTTTGAGTTTAGCTTCTAACTCGCTGGTAGAAATACTGTCAATTTTTGTAAATAAGTGAAACATAGGCACCTCCAAATATACCCTTATGGGGTATATTAAACCATGAAGTTAATCTTTTGTCAAGCAAGTTGTTTTAACTTGGGAGGGGATTGGTTTTGAGAGTTTAGAAAGCAGGCTATTCTTGACCTTTCAAAGGCTTTTTGATATGATGGGTCCAAATTAAGTGTGAGGTGATAAGATGGCTAGCGAATACCAGAAAATGATAGCAGGGGAGCCTTACCGTCCGTCGGACCCAGAGTTGCGTGCCTTGGCACAAGCTTCTCGCCAAAAACAGGCTGCCTTTAACAAGGAAGAAGATCCCTTGAAGGGATCCGAAATCATCAAGACTTGGTTTGGCTCAACTGGGGAAAATCTCTATGTCAATCCACGCTTGGTGGTCGATTATGGAGTCAATATCCATCTAGGGGAAAATTTTTATTCTAATTGGAACTTGACCATGCTGGATGTTTGCCCGATTCGCATCGGGAACAACGCCATGCTTGGCCCCAACTGTCAGTTTTTAACCCCACTCCATCCACTGGATCCGGATGAACGCAATTCAGGGGTCGAATACGGCAAGCCCATCACCATTGGAGATAATTTCTGGGCTGGAGGTGGCGTCATTGTCCTTCCTGGAGTGACACTGGGCAATAACGTCGTTGCAGGAGCGGGGGCCGTGATTACCAAGTCCTTCGGAGATAATGTCGTCCTAGCTGGGAATCCTGCGCGTGTCATCAAGGAAATCCCAGTAAAAGAAAACTAAAAAGAACAGCTTGGGCTGTTCTTTTTATAATCTTTATCTTAGTCTTATAGATTTTTCTTCTTTTTGGCTTTTTGGGTTAGAGTGATATCGCACTTGGGAATGTTGCTTTTAAAAACTATTAAATGCATTTTAGTACTCTCAAATTGTTTCTAGTAGCCCTTTCAAAAGAATACTAAGCGAAACTGAATTTAAGGAAACTTTCAGAAAAGTTTTAGTTTTGTTTCAGGAATCTTCTGTAGACTGTCTAGCTATATCATACGAAGGAGAGGAAAAAGCTATGAAATCAAAAAAATGGACCCTACTCGCAACGAGTTTAACGGCAATAGTGCTGATGGCAGCATGTGCCCAGTCAACAACTACATCCAATACCAATGCAACGACAAATAGTGCCACAACAACTGCAACAAAGACAAACCAATCATCCTATTTTACAGAGAAGGACAATGATACTTCTTATGACGAAAGCACAGCTTCTAAGATTGAGTTATCTGGCTCATCAGCAAACGTCTTTGGGGATGGCGTGACAGTCTCTGAATCAACAGTGACCATCACAAAATCTGGGACCTATGTGATTTCAGGTCAGTCTGACGGAGTGCAGATCAAGATCGAGGCAGATAAGTCTGCAGATGTTCATCTAGTCCTAAAAGGCGCGACCATGACCAATACCAATGCAGCGATATCTGCGACATCAGCTGGTCATGTCTACTTGACTCTAGCAGAGGGAACCACCAACAGTCTCTCTGACTCAAGCTCTAACAGTGACGAAAAAGCAGACGCAGCTCTCTTTTCTAAGGTGGATTTGACCATCAACGGGAAAGGAACTCTCAATGTAGATGGCAAGAAGAACAATGGTATCAAGGCCAACGACACCCTCCACATCACGGGTGGAACCTATAACATCACAGCAGTTGGCGATGCCTTCAATGTCAATGATGAACTCAACATCACTGGTACGACCATGACCATCGATGCCAAAGAGGATGGGGTCAAGGTGGACAATGACGAGGATACTTCAGTTGGGACCATGTACCTATCCAACAACAACATCACCGTCACAGCAGGAGATGATGGCATCCACGCATCTGGAGACCTCGTCATCGATAGTGGTACCTACACCGTCAAGAATTCGACAGAAGGACTTGAAGGTAAGTCAATCACTATCAACGGTGGGGATATTAGCATCTACTCAACAGATGATGGAGTCAACGCAGCTAACAAAAACGCCCAACAGAATGAAATCTTCTTCACTATGAACGGCGGGAATCTGACTGTAGAAGTCGGCCAAGGAGACACAGACCCAATCGACTCAAACGGCAATATTACGGTCACAGGTGGGACCATTAAAATGACTGGTCAAACAGGTTTTGACTTTGATGGAACAGCGACCTACACAGGTGGAGATATCTATCTCAACGGTGAAAAACAAACGGAAATCGTCAATTCTATACCTGGAGGCGGTGGACCAAATGGAGGCCCTCAAGGCGACGGTCCAGCCCCTGGCGGACAAGGATAAAAAAGAATCTCCTTTCTCGAAAGAGAAGGGAGAGTTTTATGTAGGAAGGATTTTCTAGAATAAATACCAATCCGGAGTTGAGAACTTCTTGGTCTGTTTCATATAAAAACGGATAAAGTGAATTTCCATAGCTAAGGTTATCAAGGTTGCTATTGTGATGACAGTAGTAGGATTGGCTGAGAAAAGTAGAGGAAGAATAGGCCTTTAAAAAGTGGACAGGAAAGACCATTTCGGAGTATCGTGAAGAGATTTAGAAACAGCTCTAAAAGCAATAGCTATCCATTATAAACATCAGATACGAATCTGGTGTTTTATTTTTTTAAAGAATTTAACCCTTTCTCTTGACAAGTGAGTGATTACTCACTATAATAGCTTCGGTGATTTAAAAAGTGAGTATTAACTCACCAAGGAGGAAGTAAATGAAAACATTACTACATTTACAAGATTTAGTAAAATCTTTTGACCATCAAATAGTTCTGAATCATGTCAGCTTTGAATTGCAGCCAGGAGAAATTATAGGATTAATTGGTCCGTCTGGTGCTGGTAAATCAACTATGATTAAGACTACGTTAGGAATGGAAAAGGCTGATGGAGGCGTAGCTTTAGTGTTAAATCACACTATGCCCAATCGCCATATTTTAGGAGATATTGGCTATATGGCCCAATCAGATGCTTTATACGAGTCCTTGTCAGGCCAAGAAAATCTGGAATTTTTTGGTCAGCTAAAGGGGCTTTCTAAAAAAGACCTAAAGGCGGAAATTGCTTATATAGCTCAAGTAGTAGATCTGACAGACTACTTAAACAAGGCGGTATCTGGTTATTCTGGAGGAATGAAACGGCGTTTGTCACTGGCTATCGCGCTTTTAGGAAATCCTCAACTCTTGATTTTGGACGAACCGACAGTTGGAATCGACCCTTCTCTTCGAAAGAAAATCTGGAAAGAATTATTCGCGCTTAGAGACAATGGGGTTGGGATATTAGTTACTACCCATGTTATGGATGAAGCAGAGTTGACGGATAAGGTCGGCTTATTATTAGGCGGAAAAATCATTGCTTTTGATACACCGCAACACTTAAAAGAAAGTTATCAAGTTTCAAGTATTGAAGAAGTATTTTTAAAAGCAGAAGGTGAGTAAAATGAGAACAATAGCGATTGCAAAAAAAGTCATCAAAGAATTACTTCGCGACAAACGAACTCTAGCCCTGATGTTTATAGCACCTGTTTTTATCATGTGGTTGATGAACCTCATGTTTTCAGCTAGTACAACCGTGGATGTCAAGTTAGCAACACAGGATCTACCAACTGGTTTGGTAACGAAAATGGATGAGCTCGATCATGTGGACGTCGAGACTTATCAAGACTTAGATCAAGCCAAAGAAGCGCTAGCAAATGAAAAAGTCGATGCTGTGATTTCTTATAAAGACGGTGAGTACCAGGTCGACTACGCAAATACGGATGCTTCTAAAACAACTATGACACGACAAGTGTTACGAACGAGTATCGCCAGTGAAGGCACCGATCAGTTAGTATCTCGTGTTAAACAAGCTCTTCCACAATTGGACTCGGACGCAAAAACACCAGAAATCAAGGAGTCTTACCAGTATGGAGATGAAAATACAAGCTTCTTTACCAGCATGATTCCGGTTTTGATAGGTTTTGTAGTTTTCTTCTTTGTCTTTTTGATTTCAGGTATGGCGCTTTTGAAAGAGCGCACCAGTGGAACACTAGAACGTTTGTTAGCAACACCAGTGAAACGATCTGAAATCGTCTATGGCTATATGTTGTCTTACGGTATTATTGCGATTTTTCAAACGGCAGTTGTCGTTTTAGCAGCAATTTGGCTACTAGATGTAGAAGTTGTAGGAAGTATTTTAAATGTTATAATAGTTAATGTGGTACTGGCTCTTGTAGCACTAGCTTTTGGAATTCTCTTGTCTACTCTAGCAAAATCAGAATTCCAAATGATGCAATTTATTCCTCTCGTGATTATGCCCCAACTTTTTTTCTCAGGAATTATTCCATTGTCATCCATGGGAGAATGGGCTCCAACTGTGGGGAAATTTTTGCCATTAACCTATTCTGGTGATGCAATAAGCCAGATTATTCTTTACGGGCACAATCTTGGTGATATTTTGTCAAATCTTGGTGTTTTAATGGTTTTCTTGATCATTTTAACAATTCTCAATATTGTTGGATTGCGTCGTTATCGTAAAGTTTAGAAATCAACATAAATAATGCTAAAAAGGTGTGAAGATTAGATGGATAAGACTGTTTTTGAATCGTTTGAAGATTACTTAGAAGAAGCGAATTACCCTCAAGGAAAGAAAAAAATCATGCAGGCAGCAGTGGATCTCATATCAACCAGGAGTTACCATGGGACCTCAACTCTTCACATAGCTGAGCGTGCTGGACTAAGCCAGGCAACTTTGTTTAAGTATTTTAAGACGAAGGATGATTTACTGACGGCTATTTTACATCCTGTAGTCCCAGGCATTTTCGGTAGTTTTTTTGAGGAACTCTTAGCTTTTGAAACGACAGAAGAGAGGGTTCGTTATCTCGTCCATGATCGTATGAGCTATCTCAAAAAAAATCGTGCTTTGATGAAAATCATTCTGCAGGAGAGTTTTTCAAATAAAAAACTAAAAAATGAACAGATTTTTATCTGGAATGCTATTCAAGATAAACTGCGAGTACTTCATAAGGAATTGCTAGCAGATCCACGTGTAAATCCAGAGTTAACGAGTCCTCAAATGGTTCGTATTTGTGTTGGCCCGTTGTTGGCTTACTTCGCTCAGCTTTATATCGTTAGTGACAACGGAGAAATAAAGGAAGAAGATCTAGACTTATTAGAAAAACAGATTTTAGGTGGTTTGTGGAAATAGAGTAGGCCTAGACAAATAGAGGCTAGATTCTATTGGTTTGGCTTCTTGTACAAGATAATATAAAAGGGTATACATTACCTGATGCAGATTTGTGCTTTTTTATTATTGAATTTGGTATTTTGGTGATAGTCCTCAATCACTTTGCCAAAACAGAAACCGACTTCTCCAGCGGTGCAACGATTTCTCAGGTGTATGGAAGAGGAGATTTCTGGCTTGCTAAAGACAACTCCTTGACACTCCGTCAGTTTTTGATACAATAGTACAAAATTAGAGGAGGTGGGCGATGATTCAGAAGCATGCGATTCCCATTTTAGAGTTTGATGATAACCCCCAAGCGGTCCTTATGCCAACACATGAGGGGTTAGACTTGAAGTTGCCAAAGAAGTGTATCTATGCATTTTTGGAGGAGGAGATTGACCGCTATGCTCAGGAAGTAGGGGCGGACTGTGTTGGTGAGTTCGTTTCTGCCACCAAAACCTATCCAGTATATGTCATCAACTACAAGGACGAGGAGATCTGTCTAGCCCAGGCGCCCGTGGGCTCTGCCCCAGCGGCCCAGTTTATGGATTGGTTGATTGGCTATGGTGTGGAGCAAATCATTTCCACTGGTACTTGTGGAGTCCTAGCCGATATAGAGGAAAATGCCTTTCTCGTCCCTGTTCGCGCTCTGCGAGATGAGGGGACCAGCTACCACTATGCAGCGCCTTCTCGTTATATGGAGATGCAGCTTGAGGCTATCTCTGCCATTGAGCAAGTCTTGGAACAAAGAGGCATTCCTTACGAGGAGGTCATGACCTGGACGACAGATGGTTTTTATCGAGAGACAGCTGAAAAGGTTGCCTATCGCAAGGAAGAAGGCTGTGCAGTTGTGGAGATGGAGTGCTCGGCTCTTGCGGCAGTAGCCCAACTACGTGGGGTTGTCTGGGGGGAATTGCTCTTTACCGCAGATTCCTTAGCAGATTTAGAGAACTACGACAGTCGCGACTGGGGCTCAGAAGCTTTTGATAAGGCACTCGAACTCTGTCTTGCCATTGTGCACCACATGTGAGTGTTCTGACTGTTTTTATGGTAGAATGTAGTTATGTTATTCAAATCTTTTTTGGAAAAAATCAAGACGATACTGGGACGCTTGTCGCCAGCCCGTCGCATCTTTTTAAGTTTTGCCCTAGTGATCTTCTTAGGTTCGCTTCTTTTAAGTCTCCCCTTTGTGCAAGCAGGAACGTCACAAGCGACCTACTTTGACCATCTCTTTACAACTGTGTCCATGGTCTGTGTGACAGGGCTCTTCACCCAGCCGGTGGCCTCTACTTACAATATCTGGGGCCAGTTGATCTGCATGATCTTGATCCAGATCGGTGGTTTGGGGCTCATGACCTTTATCGGAATCTTTTATATCCAAGGCAAGCAAAAGCTCAGTCTTCGTGGTCGTGAGACCATTCAAGAAAGTTTCAGTTATGGGGAAACTCAGTCTCTAAAGGACTTTATCCGCTCGATCTTTCTGACGACTTTTCTGGTGGAAGGGATTGGTGCCTTTCTCTTGAGTTTCCGCTTTATTCCTGAGTTTGGCTGGGGGCGAGGG
>URCN01000052.1:0-11098 GCA_900546335.1 uncultured Streptococcus sp. | reverse complement strand
GATCTTGGAAAATAAAGCTATTGTCAATCAATCGAATATTCTGCATTCTAAATCCATTTAGAAAAGAATAGATAAGAAAGCAAGCCACTAAGAAAGCGAGATAAGACCAGCGCCAACCCTTTTTCTCGAAGATAAAGAGCATCTTCTTCTTTTTCAACCACAAAACGAATAAAAAGAAAATAAGCAACACTTCTCCAACTAGGAAGATTATATAGCTGTCCATTCCTAAACCAAAGGTCCTAGCTAGAGTTATAGCCCCTAATGGCGTTAAATAAATGTACAGGAACATTAAAATCATACAGATTCCTAAATGTATTGTCTTTTTCATTCTTTCTCTCCTAATGGTAAAGTCTCTATTAGGGCTCTATAGAGGATAGACTATTGATTATTTTCTTATTTATCTAGAGTATTCATGTTTATCCATGCTCTATTATCAAAATAGCTAGAACAAATTGTTCTAGCTTTTAAATTTTCTTAGTATTTTCTAAAGCGTTGGTAACGTTCTTCGATAAGTTGGTCGAGTGGTAGTTCTTGCAACCTATCTAGTTCTGCACGCAATTCATTTTTAACGCAACCTAGCAGTTCTTTACTTGACAACCCTGCCTCTGAGATTACCTTGTCTACGATTCCCATTTCTAGGAGTTCATGTGAAGTGATTTTCATCAACTCCGCCGCTTCCATAGCACGACTTCCATCCTTCCAAAGGATAGAAGCAAATCCTTCAGGGCTAAGTACTGCGTAGATTGAGTTTTCTAACATCCAGACACGGTTAGCTACGGCTAGAGCTAGGGCCCCACCAGATCCACCTTCACCGATAATAATCGCGATGATTGGAACCTTGAGATCACTCATTTCCATCAGGTTTCGGGCGATTGCTTCACCTTGTCCACGTTCCTCGGCTCCAACACCTGGGTAAGCACCCGCTGTATTGATAAAGGTCACAACTGGACGGCCAAACTTTTCTGCCTGTTTCATCAGGCGAAGAGCCTTACGATAGCCTTCTGGATGTGGTTGCCCAAAATTTCGTTTGAGGTTGTCATGAAGACTCTTCCCCTTTTGGATACCAACGACAGTTACTGCCTGTTCACCTAACCAGCCAATTCCACCAATGACCGCACCATCATCGCGGAAAGAGCGATCTCCATGCAATTCGATAAACTCGTCAAAGATTCCATTGGCAAAATCAAGTGCGGTCAAACGACTCTGCTCGCGTGCCTCCCTGACTATTTTTGCAATATTCATCCGCGACTTCCTCCATGCAATCTTACTAATTTAGCAATTGTTTCAGGCAATTCTCTCCGTTTGACAATTGCATCAACAAATCCATGTTCAAGCAGAAATTCTGCCTTTTGGAAGTCATCCGGCAAGGTCTCACGAACTGTATTTTCGATAACACGACGCCCAGCAAAACCAACCAAACTCTGTGGCTCCGCTAGGATAATATCACCTTCCATAGCAAAAGAAGCGGTCACCCCACCTGTTGTCGGATCGGTTAAAATAGTTAGGTAAAAAAGTCCTACCTTGGAATGACGTTGAACTGCCGCAGAAATCTTAGCCATCTGCATCAAGCTCATGATTCCTTCTTGCATACGGGCTCCACCAGAAGCTGTGAAGAGAACGACTGGCAAGTTTTCTACCGTTGCATACTCAAACAAGCGCGTGATTTTTTCACCCACAACGGTTCCCATAGAAGCCATGATAAAGTTTGAATCCATGATTCCAAGGGCAACTTTTTGTCCCTTGATGCTAGCTGTACCAGTTAGTACTGCTTCATCTAGTCCTGTTTTTTCACGCATGCTAGCCAATTTTTTCTGGTAGCCAGGAAAGTTTAATGGATCTTGAGTTTCAATACCCGTAAACATCTCCACAAAGCTGTCAGAATCAATCGTCAAATCCAAGCGTTCCTGAGCTGAAATACGGAAAGTATAGCTACAATGGGGACAAATTCGTTCGCTCCCAAGATCCTTTTGGTAAATGGTGTGTTTACAACCAGGACACTGGGAGAAGAGTTCATCCGGAACCTCAGGCTTGGCTTGTGGTTTCTGCCTTACGGAACGGTTAGGATTAATCCGAATATACTTATCCTTTTTACTAAATAGAGCCATAACTCCCCCTTTTAGTTCTCATACTGTTTGAAAGTCTATTCTTTTTCTTGGTATTTTGGCAAGAAAGTTTCCATCAAGAAGGAAGTATCGTAGTCACCAGCGATAACTCGGCGGTCTGAAATCAGATCCAACTGGAAGTCTGCATTGGTTTGCACTCCTTCAATATCAAGTTCATAAAGTGCCCGTTGCATCTTCATTAAGGCATCAAAACGATTCTCCCCATGAACAATGATTTTGGCAATCATACTATCATAGTAAGGGGGAATGGTATAACCTGGATAGACTGCAGAGTCTACACGCAATCCAACTCCTCCACTTGGAAGGTAGAGGTTGGTGATTTTTCCTGGACTTGGAGCAAAGTTAAAAGCAGGATTTTCCGCATTGATCCGACACTCGATAGCATGACCACGCAGGACAATATCTTCTTGTTTGAAAGGTAAAGGTTGCCCGGCAGCAATGCGAATCTGCTCTTTCACGATGTCAACACCTGAAACAAACTCTGTGACTGGGTGTTCAACTTGCACACGAGTATTCATTTCCATGAAGTAGAAATTGCCACTGGCTTCATCGAGAAGAAATTCAATCGTCCCTGCATTTTCATAGCCTACAGACTCTGCTGCACGAACAGCTGCAGCACCAATTTCATTACGAAGGGTTTTGCCAATCGCAATGGATGGGCTTTCTTCTAAGACCTTTTGGTTATTCCGTTGGAGTGAACAATCCCGTTCACCAAGATGGACAACATGACCCTCTTGATCTGCAAGAATCTGAACTTCGATATGACGAGCTGGATAAATCACACGCTCAAGATACATAGCGCCGTTTCCAAAGTTGGCCTTGGCTTCACTGGATGCTGTTTCAAAGGCTGCTACCAAGTCTTCTGCCTTTTCAACCTTACGAATCCCTTTTCCACCACCACCTGCCGATGCCTTAAGCATGACAGGATAGCCAATTTTTTCTGCAACTGCAAGGGCCTCTTCAGCCGTGTGAACTTCACCATCAGATCCTGGGATAACTGGAACCCCAGCCTTGATCATTTGCTCACGCGCATTGATCTTATCACCCATGGTATCCATAACAGCCCCAGAAGGACCGATGAACTTAATTCCCACTTCGTCACACATAGTGGCAAACTTGGAGTTTTCGCTAAGAAATCCAAAACCTGGGTGGATGGCTTCTGCTTCTGTCAAAACTGCAGCAGACAAAATCGCATTGATATTGAGATAAGACTCTGTCGCCTTACCAGGTCCGATACAGATAGCTTCATCCGCTAGGAGTGTGTGAAGAGCTTCCTTATCAGCAGTTGAATAAACTGCTACGGTCGCAATGCCCAATTCACGCGCAGCTCGAATAATGCGAACCGCAATCTCACCACGGTTGGCAATCAAAATTTTACGAAACATGGAGAACCTCCTTAGTTTCCAATTGCAAAGGTAAGAGTACCACTCGCTGCAAGCTTGCCATCCACTTCAGCCTTTGCTTCAACCACAGCAATCGTACCACGACGTTTCACAAAGGTAGCCGTCATGACTAATTGATCACCTGGTACAACTTGCTTCTTAAACTTGACCTTGTCCATGCCAGCGTAAAAGACTAACTTTCCCTTGTTTTCAGGCTTGGACAATTCCAAGACACCCGCAGTCTGTGCCAAGGCTTCCATGATAAGGACACCTGGCATAACTGGGTATTGAGGAAAATGACCATTGAAGAAAGGTTCGTTGATGGTGACATTTTTAATGGCAACAATAGTATCTTCGCTCACTTCCAAGACACGATCCACTAGGAGCATAGGATAGCGATGGGGTAGAGCTTCTTTAATTCCTTGAATATCGATCATTTGATACGTACCAATCCTTTACCAAACTCAACCATTTCTTCATTTGAAACGAGAATTTCTGTTACCACGCCATCCTTAGGCGCAGGAATCTCATTCATGACTTTCATGGCTTCGATGATCACCAAAGTCTGACCTTTCTTGACACTTTCACCAACCTTCACAAAGGCAGGTTTATCTGGTCCAGCAGCCAAGTAAGCAACCCCAACAAGTGGGCTTTCAACGACATCTCCCTCTGGGCCAACAGTCGATTCAGCTGGTGCTGGTGCTTCTGCTACTGGACTCTCTACTGGAGTCGAAGGAGCTGAAACCGCTGAACTAGCAACCACTGCAGCTGGCGCTGAAGGAACTGGAGTTGGTGCTTCAGAAACTATTCTTGCTTCATTCTTGCTGAACTGCAACTCGTCCTGTCCGTTTTTATAAGAAAATTCTCTCAAACTTGATTGGTCGAATTGAGCCATCAAGTCCTTGATCTCATTTAAATTCATAATTATTTATTCTCCCAACGTTTGAAAGCAAGAACCGCGTTGTGTCCGCCAAAACCAAATGTATTTGAAATAGCATAAGGAATTTCTTGCTCCAATCCTTGTCCATAAACGACATTCGCTTCGATATAGTCTGACAACTCGCTTGTACCAGCTGTCATTGGAACAAAGTTATGACGCATGGCTTCGATGGTAGCAATCGCTTCTACCGCTCCTGCAGCTCCAAGCAAGTGTCCTGTAAAGGACTTAGTTGAAGATACTGGTACTTCTTTACCAAAAACAGCTACGATAGCACCACTTTCTCCTTTTTCATTAGCAGGAGTTGAAGTTCCGTGGGCATTGACATATGCTACTTGCTCAGGAGAAATTTCTGCCTCTTCCAAAGCCAGTTTCATAGCCTTGATTGCACCTTGACCTTCTGGATGAGGTGAAGTCATATGGTAAGCATCACAGGTATTTCCATAACCAACTACTTCTGCCAAGATGGTCGCCCCACGTTTTTCAGCGTGTTCAAGACTCTCAAGAACCAGCATCCCTGAACCTTCTCCCATCACAAATCCGTTACGATCTTTGTCAAATGGGATAGAAGCACGAGTTGGATCCTCCGTAGTGGATAGGGCGGTCAAAGCTTGGAAACCAGCGATAGCAAAAGGAGTGATAGATGATTCTGAGCCACCAACTAACATGACATCTTGGAAACCAAACTTGATGGAACGGAAGGCATCTCCGATGGCATCATTTGATGAGGCGCAGGCTGTATTGATTGATTTACAGATACCGTTTGCTCCAAAACGCATGGCAACATTTCCTGAAGCCATATTTGGCAAGGCTTTTGGAAGTGTCATTGGTTTAACGCGTTTTGGACCTTTTTCATGAAGACGGATAACCTGATCTTCGATTTCTTTAATTCCCCCAATACCGGAAGCAACGATGACACCAAAACGATCTTTATCTACCGTTTCTACATCAAGGTTGGCATGTGTCACTGCCTCTTGCGCTGCATACAAGGCATACAAAGAATAATCATCAAAACGGTTGGTATCTTTTTTGACAAAGTATTTATCAAATGGGAAATCTTGAACTTCTGCCGCATTGTGCACAGCAAATTCGCTGTGGTCAAACTTAGTGATTTCTCCAATTCCAATTTTCCCAGTTTGCAAACTGTTCCAAAATTCTTCTGGAGTATTTCCGATAGGAGAGGTCAATCCGTAACCTGTTACTACAACTCGATTTAGTTTCATCTGTCTTACCTATATCTTTCCTTATTTTTTACATGCTAAGTCCGCCATCAACAGCGAGAACCTGTCCAGTCAAATAATCCTGTCCAGCTAGGAACACTGTAGCATCTGCGATATGTTCTGCTTGTCCAAAATGTTTCATTGGGATTTGGGCCAATGTCGCTTCCTTGACCTTATCAGATAAAACAGCAGTCATATCTGACTCGATCATTCCTGGTGCAAGAGCATTTACGCGCACATTACGATTGGCAACCTCACGTGCAACTGACTTGGTAAAACCAATCAAACCTGCTTTAGAAGCTGCATAGTTGGCTTGTCCGATATTTCCCATCAAACCGACCACACTCGACATGTTGATAATCGCACCTTCACGTGCCTTGATCATCTGTTTCAATACTGCTTGCGTCATGTTGAAGGTACCTGTCAAGTTGATTTTAATCACTTTTTCAAAGTCTTCTTCGGTCATCTTGAGCATAAGCGTATCTTGAGTGATCCCAGCATTGTTGACCAAGACATCGACAGAACCGAGTTCTGCAATCGCTTGATCTATCATACGCTTGGCATCTGCAAAGTCTGAAACATCACCTGAAATCGGTACTACTTTGACACCATAGTTTGAAAACTCAGCTAGCAATTCTTCTGAGATTGCTCCTCGACTATTCAAGACTACATTAGCGCCTAGTTGAGCAAATTTGTGAGCAATGGCAAGTCCGATACCACGACTTGAACCTGTTACAAAGACATTTTTGTTTGTAAGTTGCATTCTATTTCTCCTGTTTCCTGTTGTATTTTGTGGGAGAAGGGATCATTAGTTTCCTAACAAAGCATCCAAGCTTGCTTGGTCTTCAACGTTAGCTAGCTGAGCTGTTTTATCGATTTTTTTGACAAAGCCTGATAGGACCTTACCCGGACCAATTTCAATAAAGTGGGTTACCCCAGCATCCTGCATCACAGCAATACTTTCATAAAAACGAACAGGTTCTTTGACCTGACGCGTCAAAAGCTCTTGGATTCGATCTTTTTCCATAACAGCAGCTTCCGTATTGCCGACTAGTGGGCAAGTAAAGTCAGAGAAACTCACTCCCTCCAGAGCTCCAGCTAGTTGCTGACTGGCTGGCTCTAAAAGTGCTGTATGGAAAGGACCAGATACATTTAAAGGAATCAATCGTTTTGCTCCTGCTTCCTGCAAGAGTTCAACTGCGCGGTCAACTGCAGCCACCTCACCACCGATAACGATTTGGCTTGGGGTGTTGTAGTTAGCTGGAGTTACTACTCCAACTTTAGAGGCTGTTTCACAAGCTTCCTCAATCACTTCAACTGGAGTATTGAGAACGGCAACCATCTTCCCAGAGCCTGCAGGTGCAGCTTCTTCCATATAAGCACCACGTTTAGCAACCAAGGCAACTGCATCCTCAAAGTCCAAGGCACCACTTGCTACAAGAGCAGAATATTCCCCAAGAGACAATCCTGCTACCATATCTGGCTGGTAACCCTTTTCTTTCAATAGTCGGAAAATAGCAACCGAAGTCGCTAAAATAGCTGGTTGCGTATAGCGAGTCTGGTTTAACTTGGTTTCTTCCTTATCAATCAAGTCACGAAGGTCATAACCCAAAACCTGACTGGCTTGGTCAATTGTTTCCTTGACAATAGGATAGTGATCATAGAGATCACGCCCCATCCCTAGATACTGAGCACCTTGACCCGCAAATAGAAAGGCTGTTTTAGTCATTTCTTACAACTCCTGCCCAACGAGAGGCTTCTTCTTGAATTTTTTTGGCTGCGCCATAGTATAGATCTTTTAGAATTTCTTCGACAGTTTCCTCTTTAGAAACCAAACCAGCGATCTGACCTGCCATGACAGATCCACCTTCTACATCTCCATGAACAACGGCTTTAGCAAGAGCTCCAGCTCCCATTTGCTCAAAGATTTCTAAATCTGGATCTTCTTGTTTAAAGGCATCCTTTTCAGCCTGTTCAAAGTCACGTGTCAACTGATTTTTAATGGCGCGAACAGCATGACCAAAATGTTGAGCTGAAATAGTCGTATCGATGTCACGCGCTTTTAAGATCTTTTCTTTGTATTTTGGATGGGCGTTAGATTCCTTAGCTACTACGAAACGCGTACCAACTTGAACGGCCTCAGCACCAAGCATAAAGCCTGCAGCGACACCTTCACCGTCCGCAATTCCTCCAGCTGCGATAACCGGGATTGAAACAGCTGCAGCAACTTGGCGAACCAAGGTCATCGTCGTTAATTTACCAATATGCCCACCGGCTTCCATCCCCTCTGCAATAACTGCATCTGCACCAATTTTTTCCATGCGTTTTGCCAAAGCAACACTTGGAACAACAGGAATAACTGTAATTCCTGCATCATGGAAACGAGTCATGTATTTACTTGGATTTCCTGCACCAGTTGTAACCACCTTGACCCCTTCTTCAATCACGAGATCAACGATGTCTTCTACAAAAGGTGACAAGAGCATGATGTTGACACCAAAAGGTTTGTCCGTAAGTGATTTGATTTTATCGATATTAGCCTTTACGACCTCTTTAGGTGCATTCCCACCACCGATGATTCCTAGACCACCAGCTTTTGATACTGCACCAGCCAAGTCACCATCCGCAACCCAGGCCATTCCTCCTTGAAAAATAGGATAATCAATGTTCAATAATTCTGTAATACGTGTTTTCATAGTGCCTCCATCATTCCTTGCTTACGTAATAGTTCGATGAGTTTATCATTTGAGTTTCAAACTATTACCTAAACAAGAGGGAGTGGGTTTCCCCTACTCCTTCTAGTAATATGTTAATTATTTTGTTTGCTCTTCAACGTAGGCAACCAAGTCCCCAACTGTTTTCAAGTTATCTTCTGCTTCGATTTGGATATCGAAAGCATCTTCGATTTCAGAGATTACTTGGAACAAGTCCAATGAATCTGCATCCAAATCATCAAAAGTAGATTCAAGTGTTACTTCTGATGCGTCTTTCCCAAGTTCTTCAACGATAATTTCTTGTACTTTTTCAAATACTGCCATGATAGGACTCCTTTAAAATATAAAAAATTTATAACTATGTGTTTACCACATGATTACCTAGATTGTAAGAATGAGTGTGCCCCATGTCAAACCTCCACCGAAGCCTGATAGGAGAATCGTCTGGCTACCATCTAAACGAATCATGCCATTTTCCACACACTCTGAAAGCAAAATCGGGATACTTGCTGCACTGGTATTTCCATACTCCATCATATTGGCAGGAAGTTTGTCTCGGTCTACACCAATCTTCTTAGCCATCTTATCCAAAATGCGGATATTTGCCTGATGAAGCAAGAGATAATCCAATTCCGATGCTGCGATTGGACCATTTTCAATGGTTTCTTTGATCGATCTAGCAACATCACGATTTGCAAAATCAAAAACTGCTCGTCCATCCATTTTCAAAAAAGCAGGAACTGCTTCTTGATCCGAGAAAGGAGAAGCCAAAGCCGTTTGACCATAGGTCAAGCACTCGCTCCGAGAGCCATCCGTATAGAGACTCTCCACAAGGAAGTGACGTGTTTCGCTCGCTTCCAAGAGAACCCCTCCAGCACCATCCCCAAAGAGAACAGCTGTCGAACGATCTGACCAATCAACTGCCTTGGATAAGGTTTCAGCCCCTATAACAATCCCTTTTTTGAACTGTCCAGAACTTAAAAACTTTTCTGCAGTTGAGAGAGCGAATACAAAGCCACTGCAAGCTGCTGTCAGATCAAAGGCGAAAGCTCTATGCGCTCCGATATTTGCCTGAACTCGAGCTGCTGTGGAAGGCATCATCGAGTCTGGAGTAATCGTCGCTACAATGATAAAATCAATCTGATCCGGTGTTAAGCTCCCTTTAGCCAGCAAGCTCTTAGCAACTTCTGTCGCCAAATCACTTGTAGACTCTGATTTTGAGATATGTCTCTGTTTAATTCCTGTCCGACTTGAAATCCACTCATCGCTTGTGTCCATGATTTGGGCTAAGTCATGATTAGTGACCACTTGCTCTGGAACATAATGAGCAACCTGGCTTATCTTTGCAAAAGCCATTATTTCAAATCCTCCAAAAATTGATAAAGATTGATTAATCCTCTACCCATAACTTCTATTTCCTCAGGACTCATGCCATCGATGATTTTTTCGACCATGGCCTTGTGAAAACGTCTATGAAGACGATGAACTAACCGACCTTTCTTGGTCAAATGCAGATAGACCACACGTCTATCCTGATCAGAACGAATACGCTCAATATAACCTTTTCTTTCCAGGTTATTCAAGCTCGTCGTAACCGTTCCAAGAGTTACCATCAGTTCCTTTGAAACCTTGCTTGGTGTTGCCTCCGGGAACTTCCCAATCACATCGATCGTGTGCATTTCTTTGATGGAGATGTCTTTGAATCGACTACCTCGTAAGCTAACCTCCTCGATCACAAGGACATTGTTAAAAATAGATGTTAGATAATCATTTACTTGTTGGTAGTCCAAATCGTTTCCCTCCTTCTAAAAAACTTTCACAATCAAAGCATTTGATAAAAGAAGTATATCAAACTTCAAAAAATTGTGCAAGTATTTTTTTACATTCCTGTAAATTTCGGTCTTCTTCTTTCAGAATGTGCTCGAACTCCTTCTTTAAAATCTTCAGTTAGAGATAACGATTCTTGTAGTTTCAATTCTAATTCAGCATAATTCTGCCAATCCTTGAATTGACTTTCCCAAACTAACTTTTTAATCGCTGCGTATGAGTTTGCTGAACCTCTTCTTAATTTTTTCAGAACTTGTTCTCTTGTTTTTTCTAATTTGTCAACTTCACAAACACGGTATACCACGCCCCATTCTAGCGCTTTTTCAGCAGTCAAAGCTTCACCTGTCATAGCAAGTTGTGTAGCCCGTGTTACCCCGATACTACGACTCAAGAGATGAATCCCACCAGCGTCTGGCGCCAATCCAACTCCAACAAAGGCTTGAATGAATTTTGCCTTGTCAGTCGCTAAACAGAAATCAACTGCTACTGCCATATTTGCTGCAGCACCAGCAACCGCTCCATCTACCTCCATCAAAACAGGTTTAGGAATTTGCTTGATTTTAAAAGAAATTGTATTGACTAATTCTGCAATCTTATTCAAAGATGGGATATCATCTTCGTCCACTGCACGTTTCATCTCAACCAAGTCTCCTCCAACTGAAAAGACCTTCCCATTCGCATTAATCAAAATGAACTGCACAGCTTGATCCTGCTCTGCTAGAGTCAAAGCTTCTAAAATCTCCTCACACATTGGGATATGAAAACCATTTGCCACTTCGGGACGATTCAACGTAATGATAGCCAGATCATCTACGATCTGATATAAGATATGATTCATAGCTTCTCCTTTTCTTTTGTAAGGCAATAAAATTGTTTGATCATCAAAGTATACCTT
>URCN01000051.1:0-11199 GCA_900546335.1 uncultured Streptococcus sp. | reverse complement strand
ATGACTCGATGGCACTGTTCGGCCACATAGGCATCGTGGGTAACGATAATGACCGTTTTCCCTTCCTTGTTCATATCTAAGAGAAAATTTAAAACCAAATCTCGATTTTCAGGATCTAGAGAACCGGTTGGTTCATCTGCTAAAAGGAGCTGACTCGGTTTTAAAATGGCTCTAGCAACTGCGATTCGTTGCTGCTCCCCTCCAGATAACTCTGAAACCTTCTGATGTAGAGTTGATGACAATCCCACTCTCTCTAAAATTTCTTCTATCTTTTTGACTTTGTCCTTCTTGGATAATTTTACATACTTTAGAGCGAGCATGAGATTATACTCTACTGTTTCATTATCAATCAGAGCAAAGTTTTGAAACAGATAGGAGATATGTTCGCGGATAATCGCTTGCGACTTAACAGAATTGACAGGTACATTTTGCTGACCGAAAATTTCATAATGTCCACTGTAATCGCCATCTATCAAACCCAAGAGATTTAACAAGGTTGACTTGCCACTGCCACTTTTTCCAACAATGGCAACTAAATCTCCTTGGTTAATTTTTAGGGATAAGTTCTCCAAAATAACTTTTTCCCCAATGGTTTTCGTAACATTTTCCAACTTTATCATAAGTGATCCCCTTTCAATAACTGCACTACATTTCGTTTTTCCATCTTAGAGCCCAAGAAAAGTACAAACAGAATATCTAAGCCTGTAAATCCTGCGAAAAGCAAGGGTGGAAAAAGAGCATGAGCAAAGAATAGCAAGGCCATAAAAGGGAGGCTATAGACAGCTAATAGAAGACCCAGCAAGGAACGGTAGCGATCTATCAATTTCCAGCCCATAAACTTCTTGGTAATAATATCTGTTCGCTTCAACAAGAAAGTTGTTACTAGTAAGAAGTAGGAAATCATCATACTAAGGAGACCAAACAAAGCAAAGAGTAGATTAAAATTCCGAACAGCATCTCGATAACTATCCACCTTCTCTTGTTGAATGGCTTGAATAGATGAAAACTTAAGATAGTTCCCATCTGACAATTTCTCAACTAACTCTGTAATCTCTTTTTGATGTTGAACCGTATTTTCGATTTTAATGGGATTATTTAAACCTGTTGTTGACAGGGAAGCTTTTTCATCCCACATCATATCAGAATCATTGACCAAGCTAATAATTGGATTGTAGAGATTTTCCTTTCGCTTATCACTATATGGGAAAAATGACCAATCTCCTTCATAATAGGCAATCTCGACATCCACCTCCTCTATCCTTCGTTTTTGCTGCTCTTCATACTTCATTGATTGATAGGTAATCAACTTCCCCAAGAGCTGGTTTTTCTCTTCTTCACCTTTCGTACTTGCTGGCATCAAAATAACTTTTTTAGTGCCAGTATCTGGTAGCTTGAATCCCTTGCTCTTTAGAAAATTGCGATTGGCATAGTAAACAGTTAGCATATCAGCCAGTTGATACTGCTGCACTTGTTCTGCAGTGGCAAAATTTTTGATAGGCAGGTTACTAGTTTGCACATAGCCCGCCTGCGTTTTTTCTACCAAATCCTGATAAAATCGATAGAAATAATCCACTGCTTGCCCTGAGCCTGCCAACTGCTCTTGCCACAGGTTATCATTGAGTTGGAAAGTTTCTAAGGTCAGATAATTTCCTTGACTGATCCACTGTTTCTGGTAATCCAACTCTTTGTTTTCTTGCTCCAAACTTTTCCCCACCCCAACTAGCAAGACTGTCAGTAAAATGGTGGTTCCAATTTTCATCAAATAATTAAAGAGTAGACCAAATTTGAAAGATGAAAAACCTTTCAGCAGAGAGCTGATTGTCATTTTTTGGATTAAGAGATAAGTCAACCAACTGATAAAGAGATAAAGCTGCAAAAGCAAAAAATGAGACAACCACAGCATAGGGAACAAATCTTTCGGCTTATAATCAAGCAAGAAACACACTCCTAGATTGATCACAAGCGCCCCACCTAGGAGGAGGTAGAGGTTGCCTTTCACAACATCAGCTAAAACAGCCCGATCTTGAAAACCAAGTAATTTTTGTACCCCAACTCTTTTCATCTCCATCATCGGCTGATACACTGTTACTAAGACAAGAAGCAAAATAGCCAAGACAAAAATAATAGCAGATAAGAGCAAATCTCGATTTAAGACTTCCACTGCACTTTTATAGTTTGGCTCTAGCAAGGTAGCCTGGTCTATATTGAAAAAATCGCTCCATTTCTGTACAATCCTATCCTTGTCCATCTTTTGTGTAGAAGTTATCGTATAGCGACCATTTAAACTACGAGATGTATCCTTGATATAGGTTTGAAAAGTCATAAGCTGAATAGGTTTGGCTTTTAGAAAGGTCGGAATCGTACCAAGTTTATTGGAAATTTCTTTATTACTGTAAACTCCCTCACCATCTGTGGTAAAATCAAGGGAAGAAAGTCCAAACTCTTGGTAGGGGAAGGTATCTTTATCAAAAACACCAGACTTGATCACCTCATCACCACTGTCTGTTTTGATGATGGAGACTTTGTACTCCTTTGATACATCCTCAAAAAATCGAAGAACAGATTCTGCAGGTTCATTGACATCTTTCAAGTATACATCCAAAGAACTCGCTGTCTTTCCCATTTCCTGAATCCGAACCACTTCTCGTGTGTAGTTTATATTAAAAACAAAAAAAGTGGTACACAAAAGCAGGAGTAACATACAGAAATTACTGATTTTTTTCATAAAAGTACCTCCTTAGTACTTTATCATCTTAGTCGTAGAATTTGTTCCCTTTTTTCACAAATTTATTTTAGATTTCTTTTTTACTTTTTATACTACTATGATACAATATTTTTAATCAGTTTCCATTTATTGTTAACTTTTTTCACAAATAAGGAGGAAATCATGCGCTACGATTTTGGAAAGGTCTATAAAGAAATACGTGAGTCAAAAGGACTGACTCAGGAGGAGGTCTGTGGGGGTGTTCTCTCAAGAACCAGCCTATCAAAAATAGAAAGTGGCAAGACAACTCCTAAATATGAGAATATGGAATTTCTTCTCCAGCAAATTAATATGACCTTTGAAGAGTTTGACTATATCTGCCATATCTACCACCCAAGTGAACGATCAACTATCATGCAGACTTTTCTAAAAATGGCTTCTATTAGTGGTACAAGCGACTTAAGTAAATTACTCAAAAAATGCCAACATTATCTAAAAACACACCATGATTTCCCCATCCAGCAGTTACAAGATATGCTCGAAATCGTTATCTACATCCGTGAAAATGGGATAGAAAAATTGTCAAGTAAGGTTGACAACATTGTAAACAGACTATGGGATAAGATTGAGAAACAAGATACTTGGTATGAGAGCGACCTCAAAGTCCTTAATACCATTCTCTTTGCTTTTCCTATGGAGTATATTCATCAGATTACCGAAAAAATTCTCGAACGACTAGAGGTTTATAAACACTATAGTCCTGTCTTTCAACTTCGTATGATGTTGCTTCTAAATCTCTCAACTCTTTATCTTTACAATGGTGATAAGTTGCTTTGCAAACAGCTTTGCTACACTCTCTTAGAGGAGGCAAAAGCAAGCAAAAAGTATGATACACTTGCGTTTTCCTATATTCGTATAGGCATTTGTACTAATGATGCTCAGTTGATACAGAATGGACTCTCCTTAGCTAAACTAGTAGAAGATGAACACCTACTAACAGAGCTAGAGCGAGAAGTTGACATCTTTATAAACAAAAAAGAAAGCCATTGAGACTTCCTTTTCTATATCTTCTTAATACCAACCGTTGTTAAGCCAGAAGTTCTTGGCAGCTGTCCATGAACCGTAACGTCCTGCAACGTAGGCATCTGCTACACGTTCTTGGTTTTCAGCTGAGTAGTCACCGTTCAAGTATGAATCTGTCAATTGGTAACGTCCGATGTAACGTCCGTTTGTAGCAGTGTAGCTACCACCTGATTCTTTTTGAGCGATCCATTCTTTGGCTTCTGCTTCAGAACCACTTACAGTAGAAGCTGCTACAGTGTTGCTTTCTGCTGCTGGAGCCGCTGGTGTAGCTGGCGCTTCATAGGTTGTTGTTTCAGTTACTTCTTCTGCAGTTTCTTCCGCAGCTGCTGGTGCTTCGTAAGTTGTTGTTGAAGCTGCAGCGGTTGCAGTTGCTGTCGATGGAGCTGTTCCTTCGATAACCAAAACTTGGTCAACATAGATAAGGTGAATATCTTTGATGTTGTTTTTTGCTGCCAATTTTTCAACAGTTGTGTTGTACTTCTCAGCGATTTCTGAAAGAGTATCACCTGATTTAACTGTGTAAGTTACAGTTTCTTGGGCAGATGCAAGTGATGGAGCAAAGAAAGCAAGCAAAGCTGCTACTCCTGCGATAGTTGTTTTAATTTTTTTAGTTGTTAATGACATATCTAAAAATTCTCCTTCCATTGGATATATCTATGATACCTTTTAAATGTTACCGTTGTTTAACGGTTTTATGTAGAAATATTACAAAAATGTTTTATATTTACCGTTTTAAGGAGGTTTTTGTCACAAAAGACCTTATTTTATACTATCTTTAATCATTTTAAGCTTTTGATAAGGGAAATAAGCGCAGAGGTCCATTCTTTGATATAATAGATATAAGAATCTTTGTAAGGGGAAACAGATGCACTCACTTCGTTTTCAATCTGTCTTTGATATTATCGGACCAGTTATGATTGGCCCATCAAGTAGCCATACTGCTGGAGCTGTTCGCATCGGGAAAATCGTCTCTTCCATCTTTGATGATACGCCGACAGAAGTCGAATTCCAATTATTTAATTCATTTGCCAAAACCTACCGTGGTCATGGAACCGACCTTGCTCTCGTCGCTGGTATATTAGGTATGGATACGGACGATCCCGATATTCCAAATAGCCTAGAGATTGCCCATAAACGTGGTATCAAGATTGTCTGGACCATTCAGAAAGACAGCAATGCCCCTCATCCTAATACCACTAAAATTACTGTGAAGAATGAACACAAATCCATTAGTGTGACAGGAATTTCCATCGGTGGAGGAAATATCCAAGTTACGGAACTTAACGGCTTTGCTGTTTCTCTCAACATGAACACACCGACCATCATCATCGTGCATCAGGACGTTCCAGGTATGATTGCCCATGTTACTGAAGCCCTCTCTCGTTTCGATATCAACATCGCACAGATGAATGTGACTCGAGAAAAAGCTGGAGAAAAAGCCATTATGATTATCGAAGTCGATAGTCGAAGTTGCGAAGAGGCGATTGAAGAAATCCGAAAAATCCCTCATCTCCACAATGTCAATTTCTTTAAGTAGGAGGAAACATGTTTTATTCTATCAAAGAATTGGTCGAGCAGGCGGATCTAGACTTCCAAGGAAATGTCGCAGAACTCATGATTGCGACAGAATATCAACTAACCGGTCGGGAACGGCCAGAAGTTCTCCTCCTCATGGAACGCAATCTAGAAGTCATGAAAGCCTCTGTCGAGCTCGGTCTCAGTAAAAATAAATCCCGTAGTGGCCTAACGGGTGGAGACGCGGCCAAACTAGACCGCCATCTCAAAAGTGGCAAGGCCTTGTCGGACTTTACCATCCTATCAGCAGCCCGTAATGCCATCGCGGTCAATGAACACAATGCGAAGATGGGCTTGGTCTGTGCCACTCCAACCGCAGGAAGTGCTGGCTGTCTGCCAGCCGTTCTCACTGCTGCTATCCAAAAACTTGACCTCAGCCACGAAGAACAGTTAGATTTCCTCTTTGCTGCTGGTGCCTTTGGATTGGTTATCGCAAACAATGCCTCTATCTCGGGTGCTGAAGGTGGCTGTCAGGCCGAAGTCGGCTCTGCCTCCGCCATGAGTGCCGCAGCCTTGACTTTGGCCGCAGGTGGAACGCCCTATCAGGCTAGCCAAGCCATCGCCTTTGTCATTAAAAATATGCTAGGTCTCATCTGTGACCCTGTTGCTGGTTTGGTTGAAGTTCCCTGTGTCAAACGAAATGCCATGGGAGCTAGCTTTGCCTTTATCGCGGCTGATATGGCCTTGGCAGGTATCGAATCTAAGATCCCTGTCGATGAAGTTATCGATGCCATGTACCAAGTCGGATCAAGTCTTCCAACTGCCTTTCGTGAAACGGCCGAGGGTGGACTCGCCGCCACACCTACTGGTCGCCGCCTACAAAAAGAAATCTTCGGAGAATAAGCTTATCTATATCTATTAGGAGAAACTATGCCCTCTATCTCAGCAATCTTTTTTGATCTAGACGGAACCCTGGTTGACAGTTCCATCGGGATCCACAATGCCTTTACCCATACCTTTAAAGAGCTAGGAGTTCCGAGTCCTGATGCCAAAACCATTCGTGGTTTCATGGGCCCGCCACTTGAAAGTAGCTTTGCGACCTGCCTTCCCAAGGAACAAATCTCGGAGGCCGTCCAGATATACCGCTCTTACTACAAGGAAAAAGGCATCCACGAAGCCCAACTCTTCCCCCGAATAACGGAATTGCTTCAAGAGCTTTCGCAAAACTACCCTCTCTACATCACTACAACAAAGAATACTCCTACTGCTCATGATATGACTAAAAATCTGGGAATCCATCATTTCTTTGATGGCATTTACGGCTCTAGTCCTGAAACGCCACACAAGGCGGATGTCATCCGTTACGCCTTGCAAACGCATCAACTCCCTGCGGACCAAGTCCTCATCATCGGGGATACCAAGTTTGATATGATTGGAGCCCAAGAAACTGGTATTAAAAAGTTTGCTGTTACTTGGGGATTTGGAGAAGAGGCTGATTTGCTCAGCTATCAACCTGACTGGATTGCCCATACCATTGATGATATCATTAAGCAACTATAAATAATACAACAATTTGAAATTACAGAGTAAAAAGGCCAAGGTCCTGTACAAACAGAACCTTGGCCTTTTATTTATAATTAATTTGTTAGACACTCTTACTCAGCATGGGTTGTCTCATTTGCAAAGGAAATGATGGCTTCTTTGAGCTCATCTCCGCTGAGTGAACGGAACTCTTCAATCTTTTGATCGATGGCTTCTAGCGGCATGACGTTTACCTTACCAACGAAAATCTTGTCCATAACTTGGTTATCAACCAATTCGGTCGAAACCAAGAGTTCCTCATAGAGTTTTTCACCTGGTCGAATACCGACCTCAACGATTGGAATTTCACTTTCCGTGTGCCCACTTAGAAGGACCATTTTCTTAGCCAAGTCATAAATCTTGACTGGTTTGCCCATATCGAGGATAAAGACTTCTCCGTCCTTGGCATAAGCGCCAGCATGGATTACTAGACGGCTAGCCTCTGGAATGGTCATGAAGTAACGTGTCATACGGAAGTCTGTCACCGTTACAGGACCGCCTTCAGCAATCTGACGTTCAAAGACAGGAATCACGCTACCACGACTACCCAGAACATTCCCAAAACGAACTGCACAGTAGGTTGATTTACTACGTTGGTTAAAGCCAGTGACAATCAATTCTGCCACGCGCTTAGTTGCACCCATAACATTGGGTGGATTGACCGCCTTGTCAGTCGAAATCATGACCATCTTAGGTACTTTAGCTTCATCAACAGCCTTGGCAACATTGTAGGTACCGAGGATATTGTTCTTGAAGGCTTCTTTTGGATTGCGTTCCATCATCGGAACGTGCTTGTGGGCTGCAGCATGGTAAACAATGGCTGGTTTGTACTGCTCAAACACCTGCAAAAGACGGTCATAGTCCTGAATATCTGCAATAACAGGGACATAATCAATCCCTTGGAATGTACGGATCAATTCATGATAAACGAGATAGATGGAGTTTTCACCATGTCCAAGCAAGACGATACGCTCGGGATTGAAACGGCTAACCTGACGACAAATCTCCGAACCAATCGAACCACCTGCCCCTGTCACCAGGATGGTCTTGCCTGTAATCTCCGTACCTAGACGCGATTCGTCGAGACGAATTTCCTGACGGCCCAAAAGGTCTGTGATATCAATTTTTTGGAAACCACTACCTGGTTGATGGAGTCCTTGAACGACTGTCTCAACCTTAGGCATCTTGTAACATTTGACGCCTAGCTTATTACACATCTGCAAGATGCGTTCGTACTCTGATGGGTCAAGCGAAGGGATCGCTACGATGACACGCTCGATTTGGTGACGTTTAGCCAATTCAGGGAGATTATCATAAGAGCCCAATACTGGGATTCCACCTAGTTTTTGTCCCTTTTTCTTTTCATCGTTATCCAATATTCCCACTAGCTCAAGGTCGCTAGTTGGATGTTGGTAGCTGTTCATAAAGAGGGCACCACCATCACCAGCACCGATCAAGAAGGTCCGACGGTGTTCTCCATCTCCACTACCTTTTTTACGTTTGGAATAAATCAGCTGCCAAGTGATACGAGGAAGCAAGATGAGGAAGGTACTCAACAAAATGAAGAGTACGATGAAACGGATAGAAAACAATGGAAGAAAGGCATAGCAGATTCCATAAGAAAGAACACTGCTGAGCATCACTCCGAAAAAGATTTTCATGAAATCCGTAATCTTACTGTAGCGACTAATACTAGCATTCAGCCCCCAAAACGCAATCATGATTTGATAGAGGAGGAAGGCTAAAAGAGTGTAGATCACGTAATCCACAGGCGCAGGATTTATAAGGCCATAAAACAAGATATAAGATACGATGATGGAAACCACCATACTCAGAATATCGAATATCCCCCAAAACACTTGTTTTTGCTGTTTATTTAAAATTTCAACCAGATCAATCACGTAATCTGTTAGTTTTTTATTCATAGGAATTTACTCCCCCTTAAAAGAGTCAGATGATACTGTTGTTATGATAACCTGAATCATTCAGTCTATCGGAGCTTACTTTCTCTTTCTTAAAAGTTTGACGAAGATAAACTGACGTACAAAGCCTGGACAAAGTGCAACAATTGCCTGAATGGCTACACTTTTAGCATAATCCATGTAAGAAATTTGCCCTCGCTCAAGCATCCGTTGGCGAGCTTGACGATAGAGTTTAAGGTAACGTAAGCCACCTCGACGCTCAAACATCCCTGCACCGACACGAACCTTACACAAGATTTGATCCAGATTCCCAGTCTTGGCACCTGCAGCAATCATATTGAGCCAAAGGAGGTCATCCTCCATGTAAAGGCCATCTTCATAGTTACCCGCCTTGAGGACCATGTCCTTTTTGAACATGACTGTCATATGGTTAAAGGCGCTTCTCATTCTCTGATAAGCCACAATGTCTGCGTGCTGAGTTGGAACACGACGATAAGACACAATCTCATCTGGATTGTCAATGAACTCTGCGATATGCCCACCTAAGAGATCGAGATCTTCTTTCTCCATTAGCTGAAGCTGTTTCTCAAAACGATCCGGAACGGCTAAATCATCCGTATCCATGCGAGCAATAATATCATACTGGCACTGTAAAACGCCGTATCGAAGAGCCAAGCCTAAACCTTGATTTTGTTCTAAGGGACACCGTTTAACTGGAATGTCTGACTGAGCTTCCACTTCATCTAGCACCTGATAGAGTTCGGGTGTGAGCGGCCCATCCTCAACAAGAACAAGCTCACTCGGTTTTAAGGTCTGGTTTTGAACACTTTTGATGGCATCTCTCAAAAATGTCGGATTTTCCTTTACATAGACCGACATCAAGACGCTGATTTTTTGCTTTTCAGACACAGTTTTTCTCCAATATATAGATTTCCTTCCACTATTTTATCACAAAATTCCCTAGTTTCCTATTTTTATATCAAATCAAGGAAAATTCTAGTAAAGAAAGCTGTCTCCTTTCTGTATATTTTCAGTTAAATCTTTCCAGCTTTCCTCCCATTCTCTACTTGACATTATATAGAAAAAACCTTAAAATAAGCTGTTATTAAAATCATCTTATCGAGGTTTTCATGAAAAAACAATCACTCTTTTTTGTTCTTGGAATTGTCTTAATCGGGACTGTTTTACGCTCTCCTTTTACTGCTCTTCCAACCATTTTAGGAGATATCGCTCAGGGACTAGGAGTGGAGGTTAGCTCTCTTGGGATTTTAACCAGTCTCCCTCTCTTGATGTTTGCTCTTTTCTCTGCTTTTGCAAGCCGCTTGGCACAAAAAATCGGGTTGGAACATCTCTTTACTTACTGTCTCCTCCTCTTAACTGTTGGCTCTGTCATTCGGATTTTCAATCTTCCCCTTCTCTATCTAGGGACCCTAATTGTGGGAGCAAGCATTGCGATCTTCAATGTACTCCTCCCAAGTATGATCCAGGCAAATCAGCCTCAAAAAATTAGTTTTCTAACAACTCTTTATGTTACTGCTATGGGAATTTCGACAGCTATTGCTTCTTATCTATCTGTTCCTATCACCCAAGCTAGTTCTTGGAAGGGCCTCATCCTCGTTCTCAGCTTTCTATGTCTGGTCACTCTGCTAGTCTGGTTGCCAAATCATCGCCACAACCACCACCTAGAAAGCCAAAAAGAAGAGCAAGTCAAAGAAAATATTCTAAAAAGTAAAAATGTCTGGGCTATCATTATCTTTGGCGGGCTTCAGTCCTTGCTCTTTTATACAAGTATGACCTGGTTGCCAACTATGGCTATTAGTGCTGGTCTTTCTAATAGTGATGCGGCTCTTCTAGCTTCGATTTTCTCGCTGATCAGTATTCCTTTTTCCATGACCATCCCGAGTCTAACGACTCGTTTGTCAGACGGTCACCGTCAAATCATGCTGGCAATTATCTCTATCGCTGGGATGACAGGAATTGCCATGCTCTTGTATCCAACCAATAATTTCCTCTACTGGCTAGTCGTCCATCTCTTGATTGGAACGGCCTGCAGTGCCCTCTTCCCCTACCTCATGGTTTGTTTTTCTCTTAAAACCAGTTCTCCTGAAAAGACCGCTCATCTATCAGGACTAGCGCAAACAGGGGGCTACATCTTAGCTGCTTTTGGACCTGCCTTGTTTGGTTATAGTTTTGAACTTTTCCAATCTTGGATCCCAGCTGTCCTTACCCTTCTAGCTATCGATATCATCATGACCATCTCACTCTTTATGGTGGATCGGGCTGATAAAATCCTCTAAACTTCTAGTTTATACTATGAGTTTTTTATATGTAAAATTTTTATACATATTTCTTGACAGGGCTTTCAACTTGAGATACAATATATTTGAAAAGAGT
>URCN01000050.1:0-11350 GCA_900546335.1 uncultured Streptococcus sp. | reverse complement strand
TCATCTTCAAGCTACCTTGCACTTCAAGTCGAAATCAAGAACAATCGTGATAAACAGTTTAGTTTTACTAGCCAAGATATTACGCTTTATAATGAAAAAGATGAAAAATTACAACCAATTCAAATCCACGAAAGCGACAGTAAAACTAAGTTTATGTCATATGGAGACAGTCTTTCTAAAGGAAAGAGCGTTGCTGGTTATGTAGTATATGAAGTCGACAAGAACGCTAAGTATGAACTTCACTTCGCGCCTAGCTTTTACGATGACATCAAAGAAAATTCTAAAAAGAATAGCGATGTAGCAATCAAGGTTGATCCAAGTCAGTATGAAGATCATATTGATGAAGCAAAAGATGTAATGAAAAAATATGTCGATGCTGTTTACCTTAATGGGGAAAGTTCTGGTGGTGGAACAAACCTAAGTGCTACTGACAATAAGTCGCAAGTTGTAGCACTTGCTGATGATAAAAAATCTTCTGATGACAGTGCTGAATTCACAAACGATGCGAAAGCTGATAAAGAAGAGTTTATCAAGAAATTTACAGAATCATTCGGAAAAGGCTTCTATAACTACAAACCGTCTGATTCAGAACTTAGAACATTCGCAGATGCCTACATCAAAGCAAATGCTAAGAGAGCAAAAGTTGATTATAAAGTGAAGACATATTTGCCAGATTATGCTGTTGTTTATGTTAGACCAGAAACAATTGACTTGGATAATTTGAACGTTCATGAATTGAGTCGTAAATTCTATGAAGAAAACAAGGGCAAATATAGCAACTACTCAGAAGCTATGAAAGCTGGTGAGAAGTACATTTTAGAAAATGCACCGAGTCAATTTGATTCAACTCCACTAGACACTAGTGATAACATGAAGAAAGAGGGTTATGAAATTAAGATGACCAAGAAAGATGGTAAATGGACCATTGATACCTCTTCTAAAAACTATGACTTAAAAGATATGGCTCGCACATTCCGTGGAGGCATTGGATACTAAGATGAAAGGTTCGGGTTTATGACTCGAACTTTTTTCGTTGCAATTGTGCAAAAGAGAAAAAGATAGTAAAATAGAGATATGATTATTTTACAAGCCAATAAAATTGAACGTTCTTTTGCAGGCGAGCTTTTGTTTGATAATATAAACCTGCAAGTAGATGAACGAGACCGAATTGCTCTTGTTGGGAAAAATGGTGCTGGTAAGTCCACACTTTTGAAGATTTTAGTTGGAGAAGAGGAGCCAACTAGAGGGGAAATCAATAAGAAAAAAGATATCTCTCTGTCTTACCTAGCCCAAGATAGCCGTTTTGAGTCTGAAAATACCATTTATGAAGAAATGCTACATGTCTTTGATGACTTGCGTTGGACAGAGACACAACTGCGTCAGATGGAACTGGAGATGGGTGAAAAGTCGGGTGAAGATTTGGATAAACTGATGGCGGATTATGATCGTTTGTCAGAGAATTTCCGCCAGGCTGGTGGCTTTACCTACGAAGCTGATATCCGTGCTATCTTGAATGGATTCAAGTTTGATGAATCTATGTGGCAGATGAAAATTGCTGAGCTTTCAGGTGGTCAAAATACTCGTCTGGCACTGGCCAAAATGCTCCTTGAAAAACCCAATCTCTTGGTCTTGGACGAGCCAACCAACCACTTGGATATCGATACAATAGCCTGGCTAGAGAATTACTTGGTAAATTATAGCGGCGCCCTGATTATTGTCAGTCACGACCGTTACTTTTTGGACAAGGTTGCGACGGTTACACTCGATTTGACCAAGCATTCCTTGGATCGTTATGTAGGCAATTACTCTCGTTTTGTTGAGTTAAAGGAGCAAAAGCTAGCTACTGAGGCAAAAAACTATGAAAAGCAACAGAAGGAAATCGCGGATTTAGAAGACTTTGTCAATCGCAATTTAGTCCGAGCTTCGACAACCAAACGTGCCCAATCTCGCCGTAAACAACTAGAAAAAATGGAGCGTTTGGACAAGCCAGAAGCTGGTAAGAAAGCAGCCAATATGACGTTCCATTCTGAAAAAACGTCGGGCAATGTTGTCTTGACAGTTGAAAATGCAGCTATTGGCTATGATGGGGAAATACTTTCAGAGCCAATCAATCTGGACCTTCGTAAGATGAATGCTGTTGTGATTGTCGGACCAAACGGCATTGGGAAGTCAACCTTTATCAAGTCAATAGTAGACCAGATCCCTTTTATCAAGGGAGAGAAGCGTTTTGGTGCCAATGTTGAGGTTGGCTACTATGACCAGACTCAAAGTAAGCTAACAGCAAGTAATACTGTTCTGGATGAACTTTGGAATGATTTTAAACTGACACCAGAAGTTGAAATCCGCAACCGCCTTGGTGCCTTCCTCTTCTCTGGTGATGATGTTAAGAAATCAGTAGGCATGCTGTCTGGGGGTGAGAAAGCTCGTTTGCTTCTTGCCAAACTTTCAATGGAAAACAATAACTTCTTGATTTTGGATGAGCCAACCAACCACTTGGATATTGATAGCAAGGAAGTGTTGGAAAATGCCTTGATTGACTTTGATGGGACCTTGCTCTTTGTCAGTCACGACCGTTACTTTATCAATCGTGTAGCCACTCATGTTTTGGAATTGTCCGAGAGTGGTTCAACCCTCTACCTTGGAGATTATGACTACTATGTTGAAAAGAAAGCAGAAGTAGAAATGACTCAGACAAAAGAAGCTTCAACTAGTAATCAAGCAAAAGAAACAAGTCCAGTTAATGACTACCAAGCTCAGAAAGAAAGTCAGAAAGAAGCCCGTAAGCTCATGCGACAAATCGAAAATCTAGAAGCTGAAATTGAAGAGTTAGAAACTCAAAGTCAAGCCATTTCTGAACAAATGCTGGAAACCAACGATGCTGAAAAGCTCATGGAATTGCAGGCTGAACTGGACAAAATTAGCCATCGTCAAGAAGAAGCTATGCTTGAGTGGGAAGAATTATCAGAGCAGGTGTAAGAAATGGAACATCTTGGAAAGGTATTTCGTGAATTTCGAACAAGTGGGAAGTACTCCTTAAAAGAGGCGGCAGGTGAATCATGTTCAACCTCTCAGTTATCTCGCTTCGAGCTTGGGGAGTCTGATCTAGCAGTTTCTCGTTTCTTTGAGATTTTGGACAATATTCATGTGACTATTGAAAATTTCATGGACAAGGCTAGAGATTTTCAAAATCATGAACATGTTGCCTTGATGGCACAGATTATTCCGCTTTACTACTCAAATAATATTGCAGGTTTTCAAAAGCTACAAAAGGAACAGCTTGAGAAAGCAAAGAGTTCGACCAATCCCCTCTATTTTGAGCTGAATTGGATTCTGCTACAAGGACTGATTTGTCAAAGAGATGCTCATTACACGATGAGGCAGAGTGATTTGGAAAAGGTAGCAGATTATCTTTTTCAAACAGAAGAATGGACTATGTATGAGTTGATTCTTTTCGGTAATCTCTATACTTTCTACAATGTGGACTATGTGGCTCGGATTGGCAGAGAAGTTATGGAGAGGGAAGAGTACTACAAGGAAATTGGTCGGCATCGTAAACTCGTTTTGATTTTAGCTCTTAACTGTTACCAGCATTGTTTGGAAAACCGTTCCTTTGCGGATGCGGACTATTTTGAGGGCTATGTGGAGAAGTTGATTGGAAATGGTATCAAGCTTTATGAGCGCAATATCTTCCATTATCTCAAAGGTTTCGCCCTCTACCAGAGAGACTTGAAAGAAGAGGGTTGTAGTCAGATGCAGGAGGCTATGCATATTTTTGATGTGCTTGGGCTTCCAGAGCAAGTGGCTTACTATCAGGAACATTATGAAAAATTTGTAAATGCTTAAATTTCCCAAATAAGGGAAAAATAAAGAGACTCCTTTCAGTTTTGATACAATAGTTTCAAAATTTGAGAGGAGCTTTTTATATGAATCGACATGCAATCCAGTTGATTAGTCGTGGTGCTATTAATAAAATAGGAAATATGCTCTATGATTATGGAAACAGTGTTTGGTTGGCATCAATGGGAACGATAGGGCAGACTGTTCTTGGGATTTATCAAATTTCTGAACTCGTCACATCGATTCTGGTCAATCCCTTTGGAGGAGTGATTTCAGACCGCTTTTCGCGTCGCAAAATTTTGATGACGACAGACTTGATTTGTGGCGTTCTCTGTTTAGCTATTTCTTTCATCAGAAATGATAGCTTGATGATTGCTGCCTTGATTTTTGCCAATATTGTTCAGGCAGTTGCCTTTGCATTTTCTCGTACAGCCAACAAAGCCATTATAACTGAAGTTGTAGAAAAAGAAGAGATTGTGACCTATAATGCTCGCTTAGAGCTCGTTTTTCAGGTTGTAGGTGTTAGCTCCCCTGTACTTTCTTTTCTCGTTTTACAATTTGCCAGTCTCCATATGACGCTTGTTTTAGATGCCATTAGCTTTTTCATCGCATTTACTTTAGTAGCTTTTCTCCCCCAAAAAGAGACTCAGGAACAAGAGAAAAAGACTTTCAGCTGGAAAAATATTTTTGCTGATATGAAAGAAGGGATTCGCTATATTTGGCGCCAGCAAGAGATCTTTTTCCTTTTGGTAGTAGCTTCCAGTGTTAATTTCTTTTTTGCAGCTTTTGAATTTCTCCTCCCCTTTTCAAATCGACTATACGGGGTAGAAGGAGCTTATGCAACTATTTTAACTATGGGCGCTATTGGTTCGATTATCGGAGCTCTTCTAGCTAGCAAAATAAAGGCAGGTGTTTATAATCTTTTGATTCTATTGGCCTTGACTGGAGTTGGGGTTTTTATGATGGGGTTACCATTGCCAACTTTTCTTTCCTTTTCTGGAAATTTAGTTTGTGAACTGTTTATGACGATATTTAACATTCACTTTTTTACTCAGGTTCAAACCAAGGTTGAGGGGGAATACTTGGGAAGAGTACTAAGCACAATTTTTACCTTAGCCATCCTATTTATGCCGATTGCAAAAGGCTTTATGACGGTGCTACCAAGTGTCCATCTCTCTTCTTTTCTGATAATTGGCAGCGGTGTTATCATCCTGTCTTGTTTCTCCCTCGTTTATGTGCGAGGTCATTTTGATAAAGAGTTATAATTTCTCTTTTTAAGAAAATATTACACTACAAACCATTTTTCAGCCCTTCTCTATTGTGAGGAGGGCTTGCTTTGTGGTAAAATGGGAATATGAATGAAAGAATGAATGAGTTAGTTGCCTTACTTAACCGCTATGCAACCGAGTACTATACGAGTGACAATCCCTCGGTTTCAGATAGTGAGTATGATTGCCTCTACCGAGAGTTGGTCGAATTGGAAGCCGCCTATCCGGATCAAGTTTTAGCAGACAGTCCAACTCATCGTGTTGGTGGTAAGGTTTTAGATGGTTTTGAAAAATACAGTCATCAGTATCCTCTTTATAGTTTGCAGGATGCTTTTTCACGTGAAGAGTTAGAAGCTTTTGATGCGCGTGTGCGAAAGGAATTACCCCACCCGACCTATATTTGCGAGCTGAAAATCGATGGTTTGTCTATCTCGCTAACTTATGAAAAGGGAATTTTGGTAGTCGGTGCCACACGTGGTGATGGGTCTATTGGAGAAAATATCACAGAAAACCTCAAGCGTGTCAAGGATATTCCTTTGACCTTGCCAGAAGAACTTGATATCACTGTTCGTGGAGAGTGTTACATGCCACGCGCTTCGTTTGATCTGGTCAACCAAGCTCGCCAAGAAAATGGAGAGCCTGAATTTGCCAATCCTCGTAATGCAGCAGCAGGAACCCTCCGTCAGTTGGATACAGCAGTAGTGGCCAAGCGTAATCTTGCGACTTTCCTCTATCAAGAAGCAAGCCCTTCTACTCGAGCTAGCCAAGAAAAGGTCTTGGAGCATCTTGAACAGCTTGGTTTTGTGGTTAATCCTAAACGAATATTGGCTAAAAGCATAGATGAGATATGGGATTTTATCCAAGAAGTAGGACAAGAACGGGAGAAACTGCCTTACGATATCGATGGGGTGGTAATCAAGGTCAATGACTTAGTAGGTCAAGAAGAACTCGGTTTTACCGTTAAAGCACCCAAGTGGGCAATCGCCTATAAATTTCCCGCTGAAGAAAAAGAAGCCCAGCTCCTTTCAGTTGACTGGACAGTAGGTCGTACGGGTGTTGTGACCCCGACTGCCAATCTAACACCTGTTCAGCTTGCTGGGACAACTGTTAGCCGTGCAACACTGCACAACGTAGATTATATCGCCGAAAAGGATATCCGAAAGGGCGATACGGTTATTGTTTATAAGGCTGGAGATATCATTCCTGCTGTTTTGCGTGTGGTAGAGTCCAAGCGTGTTTCTGAAGAAAAACTAGATATTCCATCAAATTGCCCAAGTTGTGACAGTCACTTGCTTCATTTTGAAGATGAAGTGGCTCTTCGTTGTATTAATCCACGATGCCCTGCCCAAATCATGGAAGGCTTGATTCACTTTGCCTCTCGTGATGCCATGAATATTACAGGACTTGGTCCATCTATCGTTGAAAAGCTTTTTGCTACCAATTTAGTCAAAGATGTGGCAGATATTTATCGTTTGAAAGAAGAAGATTTCCTCCTTTTAGAAGGTGTCAAGGAAAAGTCTGCTTCTAAACTGTATCAGGCCATTCAAGCATCCAAGGAAAACTCTGCTGAAAAACTCTTGTTTGGTCTGGGAATTCGCCATGTCGGAAGCAAGGCTAGCCAACTCTTGCTCCAACATTTCCACTCTATTAAAAATCTAGCCCAAGCTGATCCTGAGGAAGTAGCAAGTATTGAAAGCTTGGGTAGTGTGATTGCTCAAAGCCTTCAGACTTACTTTGCTACAGAAGGATCGAAGATTCTCTTAGATGAGTTGAAAGAAGCTGGAGTCAATCTGGACTACAAGGGGCAGACAGTAGTAGCAGATGCGGCCTTGTCAGGTTTGACAGTTGTATTAACAGGAAAATTGGAACGTCTCACGCGCTCAGAAGCCAAAAGCAAACTCGAAAGTCTGGGTGCCAAAGTCACAGGCAGTGTTTCTAAGAAAACGAATCTTGTCGTAGCAGGAGCAGATGCAGGAAGCAAGCTCCAAAAAGCACAAGAACTTGGTATCGAAGTTCGAGATGAAGCTTGGCTAGAAGGTTTGTAAAGAATAGTCGAAAACTAGATGTTAGATAGTCTGAAACTATCTCTCCTGATGTGTTTTTATATCTATTAATGCTATTCTCTATTGTGCTGAAATTCCCGTAAATTCTTCAGCACCACATAAAAAATTGAAATTAGGAATTAGGAAAAGAAATGTATAGATACCCAGTAGTCATCCATTTTCATCGAAAAAATGGGGATTATACTGCTTGTTCATTCAGTAGAAAACAGGCAGATGTTAAAGAAAATTTGTATTATGAAAATGACTATTTTGGAGCAAAATTCTCCTTTACAGTTACAAGTGCAGAAAGACTCGATACTTTGACCTTTTCTGTCGAAGTAGATGGAAAGACAAAAGACTATCTCCTACGGTTTAACTATTATCCACTGTTGACTGAGGTTTGGATTTTGGATGGTGATGAGACGGTTTATTATTCTGAAAATCCAGCCATTGCAAGTCCTTGCTATAAAGATCGAAACCCGTTTGCTTTTGATAAAGCCTTTCACAGTGAAAGTTTTGATCACCATTGGGGTTACCAAGGAGAGTTGGGTTATAGTATCTCTGACTACCAGACAAGCTTTAAACTCTGGGCTCCAACAGCTACAGCAGTCCAAGTTGTTGTTTATGAAAATACCAGTAACGATGCTCCGATTTGGAAAACCTATAATCTAGAGCGTGGGAATAGCTATTCATATAGTCATAAGTACAATACCATTGGTGTTTGGAGTGTAGACCTGGATGAAAATCTTGCAGGTAAAGCCTATCAGTATCAGATTGAGTTTCCGCACCACCAGACCTTGACACGAGACCCATACACTATCGCTACAAGTCCTGACGGGAAACGTTCTGTCATCCTCTCTCAGCAAGATAGACAAGCAGAAGGATTTAAAGTCAAACATGGGACAGACGCCCCTTGGCGTTTGGAAAATCCATGTAAAGCCGTTATCTGTGAGATGCACATTCGTGATTTTACAAAATCGCCGACATCTGGAGTTCCAGAAAACCTTCGAGGGACCTTCCTTGGGGCTGCCCAGACTGGAACGGTTAACCAGTATTGTCAAGCAACAGCCTTTGATTATATCAAACAACTTGGCTGTAATTATGTTCAACTCCAACCAATCTTTGATCGACATAAGGAATACGATGAGGATGGAAATGTAACCTATAACTGGGGCTATGACCCTCAAAACTACAATGCACCAGAACCAAGTTTCTCTAGTAATATAGATGATCCTGGACAGGTTATTCGAGACCTCAAGACCATGATTCAGGCATATCATGATGCGGGAATCGGTGTCATTATGGATGTCGTTTACAACCATACCTTCTCAACGGTTGATGCACCTTTCCAAACAACTGTTCCCGATTATTACTATCGTATGAATCCAGATGGAACCTTCCAAAACGGTACAGGTGTAGGAAATGAAACCGCAAGCGAACACGAAATGTACCGCAAGTATATGATTGACTCACTCCTTTATTGGGTAAAAGAATACAATATTGACGGTTTCCGTTTCGACTTGATGGGAATTCACGATATCAAAACCATGCAGGCAATTCGTTGGGCACTGGATGAAGTTGATCCTCGTATTATCACCTATGGAGAAGGTTGGGATATGGGGACTGGTCTTGCACCTTATGACAAGGCCAAGAAGGACAATGCCTACCAGATGCCAAATATTGGATTCTTCAATGATGATCAGCGTGATGCCATCAAAGGAGGAGAAGTTTATGGCTCAATCAAGGCAGGATTTGTTAGCGGTGCAGCTACAGAACCGATTGTAGCCAAAGCTATTCTTGGTAGCCGAGAGTTGGGCTCATATCTTAGTCCAAACCAAGTTCTTAACTACGTGGAAGCCCACGATAATTACAACTTGCATGATTTGTTAGTAACCCTTCATCCAGATCACAGTTCAGATAAGATTATGCGACAGGTTGAGACAGCAACAGCGATGAGCATTCTTATGCAAGGAATGTCCTTTATAGAGCTTGGTCAAGAATTTGGCCGTACCAAACTCCTTGCTACTGGAGAAAATGGCGAGCTGACTGCGGCAGATAGAGAACGGGCCATGAATAGTTACAATGCTCCAGATAGTGTCAATCAGGTCAACTGGGATTTAATCAATGAGAGACAAGAAAGCATTGAATTTATTCGCCAGATTATTCGTCTAAAAACACAAAGGCGTGCTTTCTCTTATCCTACATACGAAGAAGTTTATCGTCATGTCTTCGTCCATACAGCTGCTGAAAATAGTGGGTGGATTGTTTACGAAATTCATGGTGGATTAGAGCACTTATTGGTGGTATTCAATGCTAAAGGGACTTCCTTCTACTTTGAAAATGCAGGAAATCTTGAAATGCTGGTGTCCAATAGTCGTTCTAAAGAGTCTAATGTGATTGATGATATCAGCGTTGCGGTCTTGAAGGTACTTTCATAGTAAATACCACAAAAAGGTTTAGATAATCTAGACCTTTTTTTGATTTTTATTGAAAAACCAATATCTAATAGGAATAAATTTCAAATAATTTGAAGAATCAAGTTTGTGAAAAAAATATCAATATTTTCCAAAAAGGGGTTGTAATTTTCTGAAAATTTGATAAAATAAGGTTTAATCATTTTCAGGAGGAAGAGAATTTGACAAATTATCAGAATTTAGTGAATGGAAAATGGAAATCATCAGAGAATGAAATTGCCATCTATTCTCCTATCAATCAAGAAAAACTAGGTACAGTACCTGCTATGAGTCAGGTTGAAGTAGATGAGGCTATGAAAGCAGCGCGTGCAGCTCTCCCAGCATGGCGTGATTTAGCACCCGTTGAGCGTGCAGCTTATTTGCATAAGACAGCAGACATTTTGGAACGTGATAAAGAAAAAATTGGTACGATTCTTGCCAAAGAGGTTGCAAAAGGGATTAAAGCAGCCATTGGAGAAGTAGTACGTACAGCAGAATTGATTCGTTTTGCTGCTGAGGAAGGTCTCCGTATCACTGGACAAGCAATGGAAGGTGGCGGTTTTGAAGCTGCAAGTAAAAATAAACTAGCTGTTGTCCGTCGTGAGCCAGTTGGAGTCGTCCTAGCTATTGCACCATTTAACTATCCAGTCAACCTTTCTGGATCTAAGATTGCTCCGGCCTTGATTGCAGGAAATGTCGTTATGTTCAAACCACCAACACAAGGATCTATTTCTGGTCTTTTGTTGGCTAAAGCATTTGACGAAGCAGGAATCCCAGCAGGTGTCTTTAACACCATCACTGGACGTGGTTCTGAGATCGGAGACTACATCATCGAACACAAGGAAGTGAACTTCATTAACTTTACAGGTTCAACACCGATTGGGGAGCGTATTGGTCGTTTAGCTGGTATGCGCCCAATTATGCTGGAACTTGGCGGGAAAGATGCAGCAATTGTCTTAGAAGATGCAGATTTAGAAAATGCAGCTAAGCAAATCGTAGGTGGTGCCTTTAGCTACTCTGGTCAGCGTTGTACCGCTATCAAACGTGTTTTGGTTGTGGAAAGCGTAGCTGACAAATTGGCTGAATTGCTCCAAGCTGAAGTTGCCAAGCTAACTGTCGGTGATCCATTTGACAATGCAGATATCACGCCAGTTATTGATAATGCTTCAGCTGATTTCATCTGGGGATTGATTGAAGACGCTCAAGAAAAGGGTGCTAAAGCGCTCAGCCCAATCAAACGTGAGAATAATCTCATTTGGCCAGGACTTTTTGATTATGTCACAAGAGACATGAAATTAGCCTGGGAAGAACCATTTGGCCCTGTTCTTCCAGTTATTCGAGTTGCAGATGCTAATGAAGCGCTAGAAATTGCCAATGAATCAGAATTCGGTCTTCAATCTTCAGTCTTTACAAATGACTTTAAGAAGGCATTTGAAATCGCTGAAAAACTTGAAGTTGGTACCGTTCATATTAATAATAAAACACAACGTGGACCAGATAATTTCCCATTCCTTGGTGTAAAAGGTTCTGGTGCAGGAGTGCAAGGAATTAAATATAGTATCGAAGCGATGACAAATGTTAAATCCATTGTTTTTGATGTGAGATAATTTATAAAATCAGGAAAATAACTTCCTGATTTTATTTTTTTCAAAATAATACAGCAAAAAATTGATAAAAAACGAATATTCTGGTATTATAATAAAAAAATATATGGAAATTGTTTTGTGTTCTATTTTCTGGATATCTTTTT
>URCN01000049.1:0-11430 GCA_900546335.1 uncultured Streptococcus sp. | reverse complement strand
GAGTCGTTATGAGTGACCAAGACTTGACGGACTATATTCCTCTAAAATATGGTGAGGATATGCTGATTACCCAGTATGATGCTCATGGTGTCGAAGCTAATGGCCTTTTAAAAATGGATTTCCTAGGTCTACGTAACCTAACTTTTGTCCAAAAAATGCAGGAATTACTGGCTGAGTCAGAAGGTATTAATCTGAAAATCGAAGAGATTGACTTGGAAGACAAAGAAACTCTGGCTCTCTTTGCTGCTGGAAATACCAAGGGGATTTTCCAATTTGAACAACCTGGCGCCATTCGACTCTTGAAACGAGTTCAGCCGCAAGTCTTTGAAGAGGTAGTAGCAACGACATCCCTCAACAGACCAGGTGCTAGTGATTATATTGATAACTTTGTCGCTCGTAAGCACGGGAAAGAAAAGGTGACGGTGTTAGACCCTGCCTTGGAGGACATTCTGTCATCAACCTATGGTATTATGCTCTATCAAGAGCAGGTCATGCAGGTTGCTCAGCGTTTCGGAGGATTCAGTCTTGGTAAAGCCGACATTCTCAGACGAGCCATGGGTAAGAAAAATGCTAAAGAGATGCATTTGATGAAGGAAGATTTTATCACAGGAGCTATGAAATTGGGGCATACAGAAGAAAAGGCTAATCAAGTTTTTGCAGTGATGGAAAAGTTTGCCGGCTATGGATTTAACCGATCCCACGCTTATGCCTACTCAGCCCTGGCTTTCCAACTAGCTTATTTCAAGACACACTATCCTGCTATTTTCTTTCAAGTTATGTTGAATTATTCCAGTAGCGATTACATTGTAGATGCATTGCAGATGGGCTTTGAAGTAGCTCCCTTAGGAATCAACAGCATTCCCTATCATGATAAAATTTCTCAGAAGAAAATCTATCTTGGTCTAAAAGCCATTAAGGGAATGCCAAGAGATTTGTCTTACTGGATTATTGAAAATCGTCCTTTCTCAAGCATTGAAGATTTTGTCACACGTCTTCCCAAGAATTACAAGAAACTGTCGCTTTTGACGCCTTTGGTTGAACTAGGGCTTTTTGATGAATTTGACAAGAATCGCCAGAAAATCTTAGTAAACCTACCAAACTTATTTGTTTTTGTTGAGGAGTTGGGTGGTCTCTTTGCAGATGCAAGCTATAGCTGGACTGAGGCGGATGATTTTACGGAAGCAGAGAAATTTTACAAGGAGCAGGAACTAGTCGGGGTAGGTATCAGTGCCCATCCTCTCCAAACTCTTGCCAAACAGGCCCTATATCCGACGACGCCAATCACAAATCTAACTGAGGGAGTTCAAGCTACTCTCCTCGTTGAAGTTCAAAAAATAAAAGTGATTCGAACCAAGAAAGGCGAGAGTATGGCCTTTCTACAGGTTCATGATAGTAAGTCTCGGTTGGATGTGACTGTATTTTCAGATCAGTATCGAAAATTCGCTTCCATCTTATCTGAAGGAAAATTCTACTACATCAATGGCAAAGTTCAATCTCGAGATGGTCGTCTGCAAATGATTGCACAAGATTTGAAAGAAGCAGTGGCGGAACGATTCTGGATTCAAGTTAAAAATCATGAATACGATAAAGAGATTTCAAATATCCTAGAACAATACAAAGGCCCAATCCCTGTCATTATCAGGTATGAAGAAGAACAAAAAACGGTTGTTTCTACACAACATTTTGTAAGAAAAGATTCTGCTCTAGAGGAAAAATTAGAGGGAATTGCTATGAAAACGATTTATCGCTAAAAATACGGAAAATAGAAGAATTTTCGATTTAAATGTGGTATAATCAGTAAGAATGTTAAAAGAAAAAGGAGCATAACCAAATGAAACGTATTGCTGTTTTAACCAGTGGTGGAGACGCCCCTGGTATGAATGCTGCCATCCGTGCGGTAGTTCGCCAAGCAATCTCAGAAGGAATGGAAGTTTTTGGTATCTATGATGGATACGCAGGTATGGTTGCCGGTGAAATTTATCCACTTGATGCTGCTTCAGTAGGGGACATCATTTCACGTGGTGGTACTTTCCTTCACTCTGCTCGTTACCCTGAGTTTGCACAACTTGAAGGCCAACTTAAAGGGATTGAGCAATTGAAAAAACACGGTATCGAAGGAGTCGTAGTTATCGGCGGAGACGGTTCTTATCACGGAGCTATGCGCTTGACGGAACATGGTTTCCCAGCTATCGGACTTCCAGGAACTATTGATAACGATATCGTAGGTACTGATTTCACAATTGGATTTGATACTGCAGTCACTACTGCAATGGATGCGATTGATAAGATTCGTGATACATCATCAAGTCACCGTCGTACTTTCGTTGTTGAGGTAATGGGACGTAACGCTGGTGATATCGCTCTTTGGGCAGGTATCGCAACTGGTGCTGACGAAATCATCATCCCTGAAGAAGACTTCAAGATGGAAGATATCGTTGCAAGCATCAAAGCTGGTTATGAATGTGGTAAGAAACACAACATTATCGTTTTGGCTGAGGGAGTTATGTCTGCCGATGAGTTTGGTAAAAAACTCAAGGAAGCTGGGGACACTAGTGACCTTCGTGTAACTGAACTTGGACACATCCAACGTGGTGGATCACCAACCGCTCGTGACCGTGTATTAGCATCACGCATGGGTGCACACGCTGTTAAACTCCTTAAACAAGGAATCGGTGGTGTCGCTGTTGGTATCCGTAACGAAAAAATGGTTGAGAATCCAATTCTTGGAACAGCAGAAGAGGGAGCTTTGTTTAGTCTAACAGCTGATGGTAAGATTGTTGTTAACAACCCTCATAAAGCTGATCTTGAACTTTCTGATTTGAACAAGAGCTTGTCCTAATCAACTTTCATTAATTTGGTAACATGACCATAAAAGGTCGAATTATATAAAGGAGTCACAAAAATCATGAACAAACGTGTAAAAATCGTTGCAACTTTAGGTCCTGCGGTTGAAATCCGTGGTGGTAAAAAATTCGGTGAAGACGGATACTGGGGTGAAAAACTTGACGTTGAAGCTTCAGCTCAAAATATTGCTAAACTGATTGAAGCAGGAGCAAACACTTTCCGTTTCAACTTCTCACACGGTGACCACCAAGAACAAGGTGAGCGTATGGCAACTGTTAAACTTGCTGAAAAACTTGCAGGTAAAAAAGTTGGTTTCCTTCTTGATACTAAAGGACCTGAAATCCGTACAGAATTGTTTGAAGGTGACGCAAAAGAGTACTCATACAAAACTGGTGAAAAAATCCGTGTTGCAACTAAACAAGGAATTAAATCAACTCGTGAAGTGATTGCTTTGAACGTTGCTGGTGCTCTTGACATCTACGATGATGTTGAAGTTGGTCACCAAGTTTTGGTTGACGATGGTAAACTTGGTCTTCGTGTTGTTGCTAAAGACGATGCAACTCGTGAATTTGAAGTTGAAGTTGAAAACGACGGAATTATCGCTAAACAAAAAGGTGTTAACATCCCTAACACTAAAATTCCTTTCCCAGCACTTGCTGAACGTGATAATGATGATATCCGTTTCGGTCTTGAGCAAGGTATTAACTTCATCGCGATCTCATTCGTACGTACTGCGAAAGACGTGAACGAAGTTCGTGCAATCTGTGAAGAAACTGGAAACGGGCATGTTCAATTGTTTGCGAAAATCGAAAACCAACAAGGTATTGATAACTTGGATGAAATCCTTGAAGTAGCTGATGGTATCATGATCGCCCGTGGTGACATGGGTATTGAAGTGCCATTCGAAATGGTTCCAGTTTACCAAAAAATGATTATCACAAAAGTAAATGCAGCTGGTAAAGTCGCTATCACAGCAACAAACATGCTTGAAACTATGACTGAAAAACCACGTGCAACGCGTTCAGAAGTATCAGACGTGTTTAACGCTGTTATCGACGGAACCGACGCTACAATGCTTTCAGGTGAGTCTGCAAATGGTAAATATCCACTTGAGTCAGTTACTACGATGGCAACTATTGACAAAAATGCTCAAACTCTTTTAAAAGAATACGGTCGCTTGTCGTCTGTTAACTTGTCACGTAATTCTAAGACTGAGGTTATGGCTTCAGCTGTTAAGGATGCGACAAACTCTATGAATATCAAGTTGGTGGTTACTCTTACTAAGACAGGTCACACTGCTCGTTTGATTTCTAAATACCGTCCAGATGCTGATATCTTGGCAATCACTTTCGATGAATTGACTCAGCGTGGTTTGATGCTTAACTGGGGAGTTATTCCAGTAACCACTGATCGCCCATCAAACACTGATGATATGTTTGATCTTGCTGAAAGAATTGCAGTTGAGCAAGGTTTGGTAGAATCTGGTGATGATATTGTTATCGTTGCAGGTGTACCACTTGGCGAAGCTGTTCGTACAAACACAATGCGTATCCGTACAGTACGTTAATCTAACATTAAGACTTATCATTTCAAGCTGAACAGCTTGAATGATAGGTCTTTTTTTATCAAAATGGAATGGTATTTAGTAAATAGGAATGGGAAAAAACTGAAAATTATGGTATAATAGAATGAAAAGACCTTTTTAGTAAATTTTGAAAGAGTAAAACATGAGAAAAATTGTCATCAATGGTGGACGTCCATTGCAAGGTGAGATCACCATTAGTGGTGCTAAAAATAGTGTTGTAGCGCTTATTCCAGCTATTATCTTATCAGATGATATTGTCACTTTAGATTGTGTTCCAGATATTTCAGACGTTGCTAGTCTTGTCGAAATCATGGAAATTATGGGGGCGACTGTTAAGCGTTATGACGATGTCTTGGAGATTGATCCAAGAGGTGTTCAAAACATTCCTATGCCTTATGGAAAGATTAATAGCTTGCGTGCTTCTTATTATTTCTACGGAAGTCTTTTAGGTCGCTTTGGTGAAGCTACAGTTGGACTTCCTGGGGGATGTGATCTGGGGCCTCGTCCGATTGACCTTCACTTAAAAGCCTTTGAAGCTATGGGTGCTAAGGTCAGCTATGAGGGAGATAATATGAATTTATCTGCCCAAGGTAAGGGGCTTCATGGCGCAAGTATTTACATGGATACCGTCAGCGTTGGTGCAACGATTAACACCATGATTGCTGCGGTTAAAGCTAAGGGACGCACTGTCATTGAAAATGCGGCTCGTGAACCGGAAATTATCGATGTTGCTACCCTTTTGAACAACATGGGGGCCCATATTCGTGGTGCAGGGACTGATATTATCATTATTGATGGTGTCGAGAAACTTCATGGAACGCGTCACCAAGTTATTCCAGACCGTATCGAAGCTGGAACCTATATTTCACTTGCTGCAGCGGTAGGAAAAGGAATTCGTATTAACAACGTTCTCTATGAACATTTAGAAGGCTTTATCGCCAAACTAGAGGAAATGGGCGTTCGTATGACGGTCTCAGAAGACAGCATCTTCGTTGAAGAACAGTCTGGTTTGAAGGCCATTAATATCAAAACAGCTCCCTATCCAGGGTTCGCAACCGATTTGCAACAGCCTATCACACCACTTTTACTAACTGCCCAAGGTCGTGGAACCATTATTGATACGATTTATGAGAAACGTGTTAATCATGTCTTTGAATTAGCGAAAATGGATGCAGATATTACGACTACAAATGATCACATTATCTACAATGGTGGTCGTAACTTACATGGGGCAAGTGTAAAAGCTACAGACTTGCGAGCTGGTGCTGCACTTGTCATCGCTGGCTTGATGGCTCAAGGCCAGACTGAAATTACGAATATTGAGTTTATCCTTCGTGGCTACTCAGATATTATTGAAAAATTGCGTAGTCTTGGAGCAGATATTACACTCGTTGAAGACTAAGCCGTTGAGGTGATTATGAATATTTGGACCAAATTAGCAATGTTTTCCTTTTTTGAAACGGAGCGCTTGTATTTGCGTCCTTTCTTTTTTAGTGACAGTCAAGCGTTTTTCGAGATTGCTTCAAACCCTGAGAATTTACAGTTTATCTTTCCCAGTCAAGCAAGTTTGGAAGAAAGTCAGTACGCACTTGCTAACTATTTTATGAAGAATCCTCTAGGGGTTTGGGCAATTTGTCTCCAAGGAAATCAGGAAATGATTGGCTCCATTAAATTTGAAAAGATCGATGAAATCAAAAAAGAAGCAGAAATTGGTTACTTCTTAAAAAAGGATTCTTGGTCACAAGGTTATATGACAGAAGTAGTTACCAAACTATGTCAGCTTTCATTTGAAGAATTTGGTTTAAAACAATTATCCATCATCACTCATCTGGAGAATCAAGCTAGTCAAAAAGTAGCCTTAAAATCGGGCTTTAGCCTCGTCCGACAGTTTAAGGGGAGCGATCGCTATACACGAAAAATGAGGGACTATCTTGAATTTCGATACATAAAAGGAGAATTCAATGAGTAAACACCAGGAAATTTTGTCCTATCTGGAAGAGTTGCCAATTGGGAAGAGAGTTAGTGTTCGCAGTATTTCCAATCACCTAGGTGTTAGTGACGGAACAGCCTACCGAGCGATCAAAGAAGCTGAAAATCGTGGCATCGTTGAAACTCGGCCACGTAGTGGAACTATACGGGTCAAGTCCCAGAAAGTGGCTATTGAAAGGCTAACCTATGCTGAAATTGCTGAAGTTACCTCCTCTGAAGTTTTAGCTGGTCAGGAAGGGTTGGAGAGAGAATTTAGCAAATTCTCCATTGGGGCTATGACAGAGCAAAATATCCTGTCTTATCTCCATGATGGTGGTCTTTTGATCGTAGGAGACCGCACTCGTATTCAACTTTTAGCCTTGGAAAATGAAAATGCGGTCCTTGTGACAGGTGGTTTTCATGTCCAGGACGATGTTCTTGAGTTGGCTAATAAAAAAGGGATTCCAGTTCTGAGGAGTAAACATGACACTTTTACAGTAGCGACCATGATTAACAAAGCCCTCTCAAATGTTCAAATCAAAACCGATATTCTGACAGTCGAAAAACTCTATCGTCCCAGTCATGAGTATGGTTTTTTGAGAGAAACGGATACGGTCAAAGACTATCTAGACTTGGTACGTAAGAACAGAAGTAGCCGTTTCCCAGTTATTAACCAACACCAAGTGGTTGTTGGGGTTGTTACCATGCGTGACGCGGGAGATAAGTCACCTAGTACGACGATTGACAAGGTGATGACGCGAAGTATCTTCGTAACAGGATTAGCGACCAATATTGCCAATGTCAGTCAACGAATGATAGCCGAAGACTTTGAGATGGTTCCCGTTGTTCGAAGTAACCAGACTCTACTTGGGGTCGTAACACGAAGAGATGTCATGGAAAAGATGAGCCGTTCCCAAGTATCAGCTTTGCCAACTTTTTCAGAGCAAATCGGGCAAAAACTTTCTTATCATCATGATGAAGTCGTCATTACTGTTGAGCCTTTCATGTTGGAGAAAAATGGTGTCCTTGCTAATGGAGTCTTGGCTGAAATTCTCAACCATATGACCCAAGACCTCGTTGTCAATAGCGGACGTAATCTTATCATTGAACAAATGTTGATTTATTTCTTGCAGGCTGTGCAGATAGATGATACTCTGCGGATTCAGGCTCGGATTATTCACCACACGAGACGCTCAGCTATTATTGATTATGATATTTATCATGGGCATCAGATTGTTTCAAAAGCAAATGTTACGGTTAAAATTAATTAGAATCTAGGAGAAAAAATGATAACTTTAAAATCAGCACGTGAAATCGAAGCCATGGACAAGGCTGGTGATTTCCTAGCAAGTATCCATATCGGCTTACGTGATTTGATTAAGCCAGGCGTTGATATGTGGGAAGTTGAAGAGTACGTTCGTCGACGTTGTAAAGAGGAGAATTTCCTTCCTTTACAAATTGGCGTGGATGGGGCAGTCATGGATTACCCCTATGCCACTTGTTGCTCTCTCAACGACGAAGTAGCTCACGCTTTTCCTCGTCATTATATCTTGAAAGATGGCGATTTGCTCAAGGTTGATATGGTACTGGGTGGTCCGATTGCCAAATCTGACCTCAATGTATCTAAACTCAACTTCAACAATGTTGAGCAAATGAAAAAATACACCCAAAGCTATACTGGTGGTTTAGCTGACTCATGTTGGGCTTATGCGGTCGGTACACCGTCTGAAGAAGTGAAGAACTTGATGGACGTGACCAAGGAAGCTATGTACAAAGGGATTGAGCAAGCAGTTGTTGGCAATCGCATCGGTGATATCGGTGCGGCCATTCAAGAATACGCTGAAAGTCGCGGTTATGGTGTCGTTCGTGATTTGGTTGGTCATGGTGTTGGTCCAACTATGCACGAGGAGCCAATGGTTCCTAACTACGGTATTGCAGGTCGTGGACTCCGCCTCCGTGAAGGAATGGTACTGACCATTGAACCCATGATTAATACTGGTGACTGGGAAATTGATACAGATATGAAGACTGGCTGGGCTCATAAGACTATAGATGGCGGCCTGTCTTGCCAGTATGAACACCAGTTCGTGATTACCAAAGACGGTCCAGTTATCTTGACTAGTCAAGGTGAAGAAGGAACGTATTAAAAAAAAGGAGCTTAGCTCCTTTTTTTGTGTCAAATTTAGTCAAAATAAATAAGCGTAGCAGACTTCTTACAAATTTACTCTTTTGTAGTAAAATAGGATTAGAATTTTGAGAAAGTAGGTAATTCGTTGGAGTCGATTATATTTCTAGTATCCGTTTTTTTAGCTGGTATCCTGTCCTTCTTTTCACCCTGCATCTTTCCTTTGCTACCTGTCTATGCTGGTATTTTACTGGATGATCAGGGAAATTCGAAAAGCTTTCGCTTTTTTGGAAGAGACGTTGCATGGTCAGGCTTAATTCGGACCTTGTGCTTTATTGCAGGAATCTCCCTCATTTTCTTTATTTTAGGATTTGGAGCTGGATTCCTAGGGCACATGCTCTATGCAGACTGGTTTCGTTATGCTATGGGAATAGTCATTATTCTTTTAGGACTTCACCAGATGGAAATCTTGCATTTCAATAAACTGGAGGTTCAAAAGACAGTCACCTTCAAACAATCAAAGTCTAATCACTATCTGTCAGCCTTTTTACTTGGGATAACCTTTAGTTTTGGTTGGACCCCTTGTATCGGACCAGTCTTAAGTTCAGTCTTGGCTCTAGCAGCTTCCGGTGGCAATGGTGCTTGGCAAGGAGCCGTGTTAACATTAGTATATACATTGGGAATGGCCCTTCCTTTCATTGTTTTGGCCTTGGCTTCGGGCTGGATTATGCCCTATTTTAGTAAATTAAAACCCCATATGATTCTACTAAAGAAAATCGGGGGAGCTTTGATTATTTTGATGGGATTATTATTAATGCTAGGGCAGTTAAATGCCTTGTCAGGAATTCTTGGATAAAAGGAGAAAAAGATGAAAAAAATTATTTTTACAGGATTGAGTATTATGTCTCTATTCTTGTTGATTGCCTGTGGTGAAAAAGAAACCAAACAGACAAGCAGTCCAAAACAACCCGCTGTACAACAAATCGCAGTCGGTAAGGAAGCACCAGACTTTACCTTGCAGTCTATGGATGGCAAAGAAGTGAAGTTATCAGACTATAAAGGGAAAAAGGTCTATTTAAAATTCTGGGCTTCTTGGTGTGGACCATGTAAAAAAAGTATGCCTGAGTTGATGGAATTAGCTGCCAAACAAGATCGAGACTTTGAAATCTTGAGTGTCATTGCACCTGGTCTACAAGGTGAAAAAACAGTTCAAGACTTTCCAAAATGGTACCAAGAACAAGGATACAAGGATATTCCAGTTCTATATGATACGCAAGCAACTACCTTCCAAGCCTACCAAATTCGTAGTATTCCAACGGAATACTTGATTGACAGTCAGGGTAAAATCGGAAAAATCCAATTTGGTGCTATTAGCAATGCTGATGCAGAAGCGGCTTTTAAAGAAATGAAATAAAGAAAAAATCGCGATTGTTCGCGATTTTTTTATAGTTTTTCATTGATAAAGCGGATAAATTGATTCCACCAAACCTTCAAAAAGAAGGCTTTTTCTACTTTCTTTTCAGAAACCATTTCAAAAGATGGTTTATCGGAAGTGAGATAACCTTGGCCAATCAAATCCTGATCTTCATAGGTTAGAGTACCTACAACCTTGCCTTCTTCCAATGGAGCCATTTCTGATGTTGATTTCGGTGTGAATTGGAGAGCTGGTGTAGTAGCGCTTCCGATGCGTTGGACGATGGAAATGTCTGACTTAGCGACAGCTGTCACATTATCTTCTTTACCATCCAGAACTGTTACTTTACTATCGTTGTATGCTTCACCTTTCTGAACGACGGTTTTTAAGGCAAAGTTTGCAGAAATATAATCTAAAAGTGCAGAAGTAGCAGTAAAACGTGCATAAGGGTTGGTATCTTGTTGATCTGCATTCAAAACAACCGTAATAATACGCATCCCTTTCTCAACAGTTGTTCCAACGAATGAAGCACCAGCTTTATCAGTAGTACCTGTCTTTAGTCCATCAATTCCACCACGATAGGCAGGCATTCCCTCCAACATATAGTTGGTTGAGTGGATTTCGAGTCCTGCAAAGGTAGAAGTTGGCTTTTTGGTGATTTCCAAAACTTGAGGATAATCTCGGATGAGGTTACGAGCGACGATCGCAACATCGTAGGCACTCAACTTGTTTTCATCGTCTTTTTTAGAACCAGGATAGATATTATCGCCAAGGGTCTCATTATTTAAACCAGTTGTGTTTACAATAGTTGCATCTTGAATTCCCCATTCAAGAAGTTTAGCCCTCATCTTATCTACAAAGTCTTTCTCAGAGCCAGCAATTTTTTCTGCTAGCGCAATCGCAGCACTGTTTGCACTGGATACCATTGTAGCCTCTAATAGTTGTTCAACAGTATAATTTCGAGCTTCCATTGGGACGTTACTCGCCTCAGAATTAGTTGTAAGTTTGTAAGGATAGTCCGAAATATCAACAGGTGTCGACAGGCTGATAGTCCCTTGTTCCAGAGCTTCATAGACCAAATAAACTGTAACTAGTTTCGTAATAGAAGCAATTTCTACAGGCTGATTTGCATCTTTTTCATAGAGGATTTTTCCAGTTGTAGCCTCGACAGCAATGGCATGTTTAGCAGCAACGTCAAACTCCTGAGCAGAAACAGTAGAAGCTGTTCCAAAAGCTAAAAGTGTCATAAAAGATAAAATTATTTTTTTCATACTAGCTTTATTTTATCATAAAGAAAAAAAATATTCTCGCTTTTTTACTAAAGCCATCTTATCTTTTTCAGAAATATGGTAAAATAGAGAGAAGGAGGATACCTATGTTCCGTAGAAACAAATTATTTTTTTGGACAGCTGAAATTTTATTATTAACACTGATTTTCTATCTTTGGAGAGAAATGGGAGCCATCATTACTCCCTTTGTGACGGTTGTGAATAC
>URCN01000048.1:0-11467 GCA_900546335.1 uncultured Streptococcus sp. | reverse complement strand
CTAAAAAATCAAATCATTATATGCAATTAACTAAAATATCCTGTCCTTTTATAATTATATGCAAATTCTCACGTTTTCATCATTGATAAAAAACAAAAAAGCGTGATCTCACGCTTTGGAGTTGTATTTAACTTGAGTGATTTCTACATAAAAATCAATAGTTTACTGCCCCCTGCAGGAATCGAACCTGCAACTACTCCTTAGGAGGGAGTTGTTATATCCATTGAACTAAGGGAGCTAGAGAAAAACCCTGCTGGGTAAGCAGAGTTTTTTAGTCGAATTAACGACGGATTTCTTTGATACGAGCTGCCTTACCTTGAAGTGCACGCAAGTAGTACAATTTCGCACGACGTACTTTACCGTAACGAACAACTTCGATCTTTTCAACACGTGGAGTGTGGATTGGGAAGATACGCTCAACACCTACACCGTTAGAGATTTTACGAACTGTGTAGTTTTCTGAAATGCCAGCACCTTTACGTGCAATAACAACACCTTCAAAGATCTGAACACGTTCACGGTTACCTTCGACAACTTTCGCATGTACACGAACAGTGTCACCAGGACGGAATGATGGGATATCTGTACGAAGTTGACCTTCAGTCAAGCTTTGGATTAATGGATTCATTTTATTCTCCTATCTTTGTCAATCTTGAGGAACCTTCCTCAGCGGATAAACTGTATTTTTGTGCGTCCATTACACACAAGATACAGTTTACCAAATTTCCACCTAAAAGTAAAGGAATTTATAGCAGAATCCCTAAAAAAATCGCTAGAAAGCCACCTAGATAAGTTAAGAGGAAATAGCTATAAAATACCTTCTTGTCACTTAACAGTTTTTGTAGCTCATCATTTAGAGTTGAAAAGGTCGTCAACCCACCACAAAAACCTGTCGCTAGGATAGCATAGACTTCCTTGGACTCCACATGATTGTAGAGTAAGCCAATCAAAAAACAGCCGAGAAGATTGGCTATGAGAGTTCCTAGGGGCAATTTCGAGGATTGATTGTATCGGGAAAAGAAATACCGCACTAGGGCTCCGAAGCCGCAGGCGATTGCAAGATAAACGACTACCATTTCTTCCTCCCTAGAACATAAGCCAAGAACAGACCTCCACCAATGCTCAAAAACAAGTAGATGCCTAAACTAAGATAACGCCCAGTATCGAGCAATTTCACAGCATCCAAGAGCAGGCTAGAAAAGGTTGTTAAACCACCACAAAAGCCTGTGCCCAAGGCCAAAACCAAACCTTTACTGCTTCCCTTATAGACCAGATAGCCTTTTACCAGATAGACTAAGCAGAAAACTCCCAGATAATTGACAAGGAGGGTTGCCCAAGGAAAGTCTGGGCTGGCTGGTAACCAAGTGGAAACCAGATAGCGGGCAAGGCCTCCCACCATTGCAGCCAGAAAAATTCCGAGCGGATAGAATTGTTCTTTTTTCATTTGATATTTTGATCCTGATAATCACGCGAACGTTTGAGAATGTCAGAAAAAGTTGCAACAATGGTTTCTTGGTAATTCTTATTGCTTACACGACTTCTTACCTTTTCAAAAATGACTTCTTCTCGCTTGGTGTCTAAAATAGGTTTTCCTGAGGTTTTCTTATAGGCAACTACACTCTCAACCAAATGCATTCGTTCTTCCAAGAGCTTAACAATTTGGTCGTCGATTTGATCAATTTCTTGCCGAATACTAGCTAAATCCATAGTGTCTCCTCCTTTATTTGAATTATTGTATCAAAAAGCCACCAAATAGGCTAGTAAAATCTAGTTTAACTACTAAAAACTGCACTGACTCCTTCCAGTCAGCGCAGCTTGATTCTTATCCTACTTTTGCAGCCAATTCTTCTGCGAATTGTTCCAAGCGTTCGATATCTTCTTCTTCAGCAGAGAGATCAACTTTAACACACTCTGAACCTTTTTCAGCTCCTGTCGCTACAAAAACGCGATCAAAGTCATCGACAGCCTTACAGAATTCATCGTAGAAGGTGTCACCTGAACCAACAACTCCGTAGATTTTGCCATTCAAGTTGAGATCAGCTAGGTCTTCGTAGAAGTCCATCATCTCATCTGGCAATTCTCCATCTCCGTAAGTGTAAGTCGCAACGATTGCGATATCCGCTTCCAAGAAGTCTGAAGCGTCAACAGTCGTACATTCATCAACATCGACATCCAAGCCCAAGTCACGCAATTTATCTGCTACAATATCTGCAATTTCTTCGGTATTACCGGTCATACTGGCAAATACAATTTTTGCTAATGCCATATCGTCCTCCTCAATTTATCTTTCTCCATTATATCATATCTTTTTCATTTTAAAAATAAAAATTCTTGTGCTACAATGAAATGAGAAAGAATTGAGGTTACTTATGGAAACTTGCCAGCAAATTTTAGAGAAAATCAAAGAATACAATACCATTATCATTCACCGTCATATGAAACCAGATCCTGATGCCTTAGGGAGTCAAGTGGGCTTGAAAGCCTTGCTCAACCACCATTTTCCTGAAAAGACCATCAAAGCTGTCGGCTATAATGAACCGACTTTGACATGGATGGCAGAAATGGATACTGTTCAAGACAGTGACTACCAAGGAGCTCTTGTCATTGTCTGCGATACAGCCAATACTGCTCGTATCGATGATAAACGTTATCATCGAGGTGACTTTCTGATTAAGATTGACCACCATCCTAACGATGATGTTTACGGAGACTTGTCTTGGGTCGATACTGGCTCAAGCAGTGCTAGTGAGATGATTGCCCTATTTGCTCAAGAAAATCAGTTAGCTTTATCTAGTGAAGCGGCACGACTTCTCTATGCAGGAATTGTCGGGGACACAGGGCGTTTTCTCTACCCGTCAACTAGTGCCCGTACCTTTAGAATAGCTAGCCAGCTCCGAGAAATTGATTTTGACTTTGCTGGATTGTCTCGTCAAATGGATACCATGAGCTTTAAGATTGCAAAACTTCAAGGCTACATCTACGACCATCTAGAAGTTGATGAAAACGGAGCTGCTCGCGTTCTTCTCAGTCAAGAAATCTTGAAAGAGTATAATGTTACTGACGCTGAAACCGCAGCGATTGTCGGTGCACCTGGTCGAATTGATACTGTTAGGGCTTGGGCTATCTTTGTTGAGCAAGCTGATGGTCACTTCCGTGTGCGGATGCGCAGCAAAATCACCCCCATCAATGAAATTGCCAAACGACATAATGGAGGAGGGCATCCATTAGCCAGTGGCGCCAATTCCTATAGTCTAGAAGAAAACGAAATCATCTATCAAAAGTTAAAAAACTTGCTTAAAAACTGATAAAAGACTTGCCAAACTTATCAGAATCTGATAGACTAGTATGGTAACAATCTATGGCTCGCAAAGAGACCATGGCAGAAAGGAAATATTGCAAAATGAAAAAAGATATCCATCCAGAATATCGCCCAGTTGTCTTCATGGACACAACTACTGGTTACAAATTCCTTAGCGGTTCAACAAAACGCTCTAACGAAACTGTTGAGTTCGAAGGCGAAACTTACCCATTGATCCGTGTGGAAATTTCATCAGACTCACACCCATTCTACACTGGACGTCAAAAGTTCACTCAAGCAGATGGACGCGTGGATCGTTTCAACAAAAAATACGGTCTCAAATAATGATAAAAAAGAACAGTTACCACTGTTCTTTTTTTGCACTTCTTTTTATGAACCAATCACTACTACTTTCTATTTGTCAACCTTCACGCTGACACTATAATTGATGTCAAACGAGGTTAAAAAATATCGAAAAGAAGCTTGATATTTAGAATGGTCAAGATGATTGAAACTGCGTAACCTAGGATTGTGTTCCACTTGGCATTGGTGAATTCTCCCATCAGTGACTTCTTAGAGGTCAGATAAATTAAGGGGAAGATTGAAAACGGAAGAGCAATTGACAAAAAGACCTGTGAATAGACCAATAACTGATCCAAGGTTTTTTCTTGATATCCAAACAAAACGGCAACAACAATCACAGGAAGCAAGGCAAAAATACGGGTACCGATACGGATAATCCACTGAGGCAATTTCAGATGCAAGAAGCCTTCCATGACAATCTGTCCTGTCAAAGTACCTGTAATGGTCGAATTTTGACCACTTGCTAAAAGGGCTAAAGCAAACAAAGTTGACAGAGTTGAGCTAGCTATCGCTCCTGCTATTGTCGAATCCTGTAAAGCATTGTACATTTGGGAGAATGCTGAAATTTCAGATGCATGACCAAAAAAGAGAGAGGCCCCTAAAATAAGAAGTAAGGAATTGACAATAAAGGCTAAGGACAACTGAAGATTTGAATCCCAGGTCATAAAACGCACGGCTTTTCGAACATCCTTCTTATCTTTGTGATTGATTTTCCTTGTCTGGGATAGAGAGGAATGAAGATAGAGATTATGGGGCATGACTGTCGCTCCCACAATTCCTAGAGCCAGGGTCAATTGGCTTTCATGACCAGGCAATGGTGTTTCGAATAATGTTGGAGTCGGTAAATAACCACCAAAAATACCCTGAATACTTGGATTGGATAAGGCCACCAGATAGGTAAAGATGGCTAATATGGTTAAAATAAGGGTCGTAACAATGGCTTCAATTTTTTTGAAGCCAAATTTCATCAACAACAACAAAAGAAATACATCTAAAACGGTTAAGAGGATAGCGACTATAATCGGTATTTTAAATAAAAGATTTAAGGCAATCGCTGAGCCTAAAACCTCGGCTAAGTCTGTCGCCATTAAAGCTAATTCTAAAATCACCCACAAACTATAGCGAAGCCATTTGGGAGCATGATGTGCAGTTGCCTGTGCTAGGTCCATCTTAGTTACGATACCGAGCTTTCCAGCCATCTGTTGTAGCTGCATGGCAATGATGGATGAAATCAAAATAACAAATAAGAGACTATATTTGTAGGAAGCACCACCAACCACACTGGTAATCCAGTTTCCAGGATCCATATAACCAACTGCTACAAGAGCTCCAGGTCCTAAAAATGCTTTTAGATTTTGCCAAAAATGATTGTTATTGGGAGTTTCAATAGATTGATTGATCTCAGAAAGAGAGACTTTTTTGTAAGAAGACATCGGAATTTTACACTTTCTAATCTGTCTTTACTTTTTTTAATGGATTTTTTGAAAATATACTGAAAATAGTTTTCTATTTCCAATTCTTCCTTATTATATCACAATTTAGAATGATTCTTAAGGAAAGAATGATAGTTCAAAGAAGCAATATCTGTATTGTAAAAGCCAGCGTTTTCTAACGCTGGCTTTAAAACTGTGAAAATATTTTTTCAATTAGATTGCTTCTGTGACAAAACTACGGCTTTCTAGCACCTTAAGCATGGCATTAGCTGTATCTAGGGCTGTAAATAGTGGCACACCGTGTTCAATAGCTGAACGGCGGATTTGCTCACCATCTTCGTCAGCAGTTCGCTTGGTTCCGACAGTATTGATGATAGCTTGGATTTTTCCTTTACGAACAAAGCTTGGGATATCCTTCTCATCATCACCAATCTTACCAACAGGCTGGGCATGCAATCCATGGCTAGCAAAGAAGGCTGCAGTTCCTTCTGTCGCGAGGATACCATAACCGATATTTTGGAAACGGCGAGCCAAGTCCAAGGCTTCTTCTTTGGTATCATCTGCAATGGTAAAGACTACATTTCCAAAAGTTGGCAAATGGAGGTAAGAAGCTTCAAAGGCTTTATAGAGAGCTTTTTCCAGAGTTGCATCAGATCCCATGACTTCACCTGTTGACTTCATTTCAGGACCGAGCAAGCTATCCACTTTCGCTAACTTGGTGAAGGAGAAGACTGGAGCCTTGATATGAACGCGAGTGCTTTCAGGGTAAAGTCCATCTTGGTAGCCAAGTTCTTCAAGACTTTGACCCAGAATGAGCTTGGTCGCTACCTGAGCCATAGGAATATTGGTTACCTTAGAAAGGAAGGGAACCGTACGGCTGGCACGCGGATTGACCTCAATAACGTAGACTTTTTCATCCTTGATGACAAACTGAATGTTCATCATTCCGAGACAGTTAAGGCCGATTGCTAGGCGTTTGGTGTAATCTGCGATAGTTTCCTGAACCTTTTGCGACAAGGTTTGTGGTGGGTAAACGGCCATTGAGTCACCTGAGTGGACACCGGCACGTTCGATGTGCTCCATGATACCAGGGATGAGGACATTTTTTCCGTCTGAAATAGCATCGACTTCGCACTCTTGCCCAACGATATAAGAATCGACAAGAACTGGGTGGTCTGGACTAGCCTTAACAGCAGTTCGCATGTAAGAACGAAGGTCTTCTTCGTTTTCAACAATTTCCATAGCACGTCCACCTAAAACATAAGATGGGCGAACGAGGACTGGGAAGCCAATCTTGCGAGCTGCAAGCACTGCTTCTTCTTCATTGGTAGCCGTTTGTCCTGGTGGCTGTGGAATATCCAAGTCTTTAAGAGCTTGCTCGAAGAGGTCACGGTCTTCAGCTCGATCTAGGTCAGCGACTTGAGTTCCAAGAATGGTCACACCTGCTTTTGCCAATGGCTCTGCAAGGTTGATAGCTGTTTGACCACCAAACTGAACGATGACGCCTTTTGGTTGCTCAAGGTCAATGACATTCATGACATCTTCGAATGTCAATGGTTCAAAGTAGAGCTTGTCAGATACCGAGAAGTCTGTTGAAACGGTCTCTGGGTTTGAGTTCATGATAATAGCTTCATAACCAGCAGCCTGAATAGCCTTGACTGAGTGAACAGTTGCGTAGTCAAACTCAACCCCTTGTCCGATACGGATTGGACCAGAACCTAGGACTAGTACAGATTCCTTATCAGACTTGATAGATTCATTTTCCCAGCCATAGGTTGAATAGAAATATGGCGTTTCAGAGTCGAACTCTGCCGCACAAGTATCGACCATCTTATAGACTGGAACAATCTGGTTTTCCAAACGTAGTTGGCGAACTTGGTCAGCTGTTATTTTCCATAGTTCAGCAATCTTACGGTCTGAGAAGCCATTTAGTTTAGCTGTTTTCAAAACTTCTAGATCTTGTGGATGGGCACCCAATTCTTGCTCAATTTCAAAGATATGCAAGAGTTTATCCAAATAGAAGATATCAATCTTGGTCAATTCAGAAATTTCTTCTGGTGTGTAACCACGGCGAATAGCTTCTGAAACGTAGAAGAGACGGTCATCTTGGGCTTTCACAACCTTTTCAATCAAAGCATCATCTGAAACCGCTGCAAGCTCAGGCATTTCATTGTGGTGAACGCCAATTTCAAGCGAACGACATGCCTTGAGAAGTGACTCCTCGATGTTACGACCGATGGCCATAACTTCTCCAGTTGCTTTCATCTGAGTTCCAAGACGACGCTCCCCTTTTTCAAACTTGTCAAATGGGAAACGTGGAATCTTGGCAACCACGTAGTCAAGGGCTGGCTCAAACATGGCATAGGTTGAACCTGTAACTGGATTGATAACCTCATCTAGGGTCAAGCCTACTGCAATCTTGGCAGCCAACTTAGCAATCGGATAACCTGTCGCCTTAGAAGCAAGGGCCGAAGAGCGCGATACACGAGGGTTTACTTCGATAACATAGTACTTGAAGCTATGGGGATCAAGTGCTAGCTGAACATTACATCCACCTTCAATCTTGAGGGCACGAATAATGCTCAAGCTCGCGTCACGAAGCATTTGGTTTTCATAGTCTGACATGGTTTGCGCAGGGGCGAATACGATGGAATCCCCTGTGTGAATCCCCACTGGGTCAAAGTTTTCCATGTTACAAACAACGAGGGCATTATCAGCCGAGTCACGCATGACTTCGTATTCGATTTCCTTGAAACCTGCAATCGAACGTTCAATCAAACATTGGGTAACAGGTGACAGTTTCAAACCATTTTCAGCGATTTCACGCAACTCTTCCTCGTTGGCACACATACCACCACCAGTACCACCAAGTGTAAAGGCTGGACGGACGATGACTGGGTAGCCAATTGTTGCTGCAAAGGCAACTGCTTCTTCTACTGTGTTGACAATTTCAGATTCTGGAATTGGTTGCTCAAGCTCTTCCATCAATTGTTTAAAGAGGTCACGGTCCTCTGCTTGGTCGATGGCAGACAATTTAGTACCCAGAAGTTCTACTCCAAGCTCATCTAGAATTCCATTTTTAGACAATTCCATGGCCATATTGAGCCCTGTTTGGCCTCCAAGAGTTGGAAGCAAGGCATCTGGACGTTCCTTACGGAGAATACGTGTCACAAACTCGAGTGTGATCGGTTCGATGTAGACCTTGTCCGCAATCTCCTTGTCCGTCATGATGGTGGCAGGGTTTGAGTTCACCAAGACAACTTCATAACCTTCCTCTTTCAAAGACAAGCAGGCCTGGGTCCCCGCGTAGTCAAACTCAGCAGCCTGACCAATAATAATTGGACCAGAACCAATCACCATAATTTTTTGAATATCAGTACGTTTAGGCATAGTTTATGATACAAAGCCCATAAAGAACACAGTGAAAATAGGAAACTCGGTGCAGTCGCATTTAGCGTCAAGACGATGTTTATCTCTTTCACACAGTTCTTAGGGCGTGTTCACTTCCGCGAACAATGTATCTTCTCCTTTCTATTCGGCAACTCTCTGGTTGCCATTAAATAAATTCTCCGACGATTTTTTAGAGAAACGATATTTTTCGATAAAAAATCTAGTGCAGGGAGTTCTTAGTTCGCTCAATAGCGACTAAAAGAAACGACCTGACTTTCTATTCGTCGCCTCACAGAGCGACATTAAATAAGATACAAAGGACGAATAGAAAGCGATTGAATTTTAGGAAACCAAGGAAGGATTGACAATCCAAGTTGGTTTCTCTAAATTCCGAGCTTTCCGTCCGTGTTCAGTTACATAAATTCTCCGACGAGCTTTTACTCGTCTTTAGTTTGCTTGTTTAAAAGCTTCCATCATCTCGATAAATTCATCAAAGAGGTAGCTAGCGTCATGTGGACCAGGAGCTGCATCTGGGTGGAATTGTACAGAAAAACCTGGTTGGTATCTGTGACGTACACCTTCAACTGACTTGTCATTGATTTCTTCGTGGGTAATGATCAAGTGCTCTGGTAAATTCTCACGGCTGACTGCATAACCGTGGTTTTGGCTGGTAAAGTCTACGCGTCCTGTTGCAATTTCACGTACTGCGTGGTTAAAGCCACGATGACCAAACTTCATCTTGTAGGTCTTAGCCCCGTTTGCCATAGCAAAGAGTTGGTGCCCCATACAGATACCAAAGATTGGAATTTTCCCTTGCACACCACGAATCATGTCTAGTGCTTCTGGAACATCTTCTGGGTTTCCTGGACCATTTGACAACATAACTCCATCAGGATTTAGGTGGAGAATTTCTTCTGCTGTTGTTGAATAAGGAACAACCGTCACGTTACAGTTACGCTTAGATAGTTCACGTAGGATTGAGTGCTTGAGACCAAAGTCTACTAAGACCACACTCAAACCAACTCCTGGAGCTGGATAAGATGTTTTAGTAGAAACCTGTTTGATATTGTCTGTCGGCAAGACTGTTGCTTGCAGCTGGTCCGTCACATGATCCATACTGTCCCCAACATGGGTCAAGGTTGCACGCATAGTACCATGCTTACGGATAATCTTAGTAAGGGCACGCGTATCAATCCCTGAAATACCTGGAATTTTCTTAGCTTTCAAAAATTCATCCAAGGTCATTTGATTCCGCCAGTTGCTAGCTCGACGCGCTTCTTCGAAAACGACAACTCCTTTACAAGTTGGAATGATGGATTCGTAATCATCACGATTAATTCCATAATTTCCCACCAAAGGATAAGTGAAGGTCAAGATTTGTCCATTATAAGATTGGTCTGTAATGGATTCTTGGTAACCAGTCATCCCTGTGTTAAAGACGATTTCGCCTGTTACATCAATATCTGCTCCGAAGGCCTTGCCTTCAAAAACTGTGCCATCTTCTAATACTAGAAGTCTTTTTGTCATATTTTCACCTCTCGTGGACGCTCACTGGCGTCTTTTAACGTCTTGTGTTTTAGTTGGCGTTTCTACTCGCCAGTACGGATTCTAAGATTGCCATTCGAACAAAGACACCGTTGGTCATTTGTTGGACAATGCGTGATTTTGGCGCTTCAACCAAGTGGTCTGCAATTTCCACATCGCGATTCACTGGAGCAGGATGCATAATAATGGCTGTTTCTTTTAAACGATTATAGCGTCCTTGGTTCAAACCGTGTTGAGCATGGTAGTCTTCTTTTGAAAAGACTGCTCCACTTTCGTGGCGTTCATGTTGAACGCGGAGCAACATCAAAACATCCACATGATCAACAATCTCATCAATAGTTACAAACTGTCCATAGTCCGCAAACTCTTGACTTCTCCATTCCTCAGGTCCTGCAAAGAACAGTTCAGCTCCCAAGCGTTTCAAAATCTGCATATTGGATTTGGCAACACGTGAGTGGTCCAAGTCACCTGCAATAGCGACCTTGAGCCCCTCAAAGTGACCAAATTCCTCATAAATAGTCATCAAATCAAGCAAGCTCTGACTAGGATGTTGACCTGAACCATCTCCACCATTGATAATGGAAGTCGTAATCGACGGACTCGCGATCAACTCTCTGTAGTAGTCGACCTCTGGGTGGCGAATCACACAGACATCCACTCCTAGAGCAGATAGGGTCAAGATGGTATCATACAGTGTCTCACCCTTATTGACCGAACTAGTCTTCACATCAAAGTCCAGTCGCTCCAACCCTAGTTTAATCTCTGCCACTTCAAAGGACTTATGTGTCCGTGTAGAATCTTCAAAGAAGAGATTCGATACGATAGGTTTGTTCTCGTAAGGAAGTTGGGCTCCATTTTTAAACTCGATCCCTCGTTTGATCAATTTCTTCACTTGATCAACAGTGAGGTCTTCCATGGAAACCACATGGTTCAATGCTTGTTGATTTTCTGACATGGCTACTCCTTCAGCTTTCTAAGCTTCTTCAGTAATCAGAACTCTGTCTTGGCCATCAAGTTCTGTCATCTCTACGATAATTTCTTCAGAACGGCTGGTTGGGATATTTTTCCCAACGTAATCTGGACGGATAGGCAATTCTCTATGTCCACGGTCAACTAGCACCGCAAGACTCACGCGCGCAGGACGACCATGGCCGACAATGTTATCAATAGCGGCGCGGATGGTACGGCCAGTATAGAGTACATCATCCACCAAGATAACTTCACGGTCTGTCACATCAACAGAAATCAAAGAAGTATCTTCTCCGCTTTTAACATCATCACGGAAAGGTTTGGTGTCCAATTCCACAACAGGAACAGTGATGTTTTCCAACTGCTCCAAGCGTTCTTTGATACGATGAGCGATGAAAACACCACGCGTTTTTATCCCAGCTAAGATAATTTTATTCAAATCTTTATTGCGCTCAATAATCTCATAAGT
>URCN01000047.1:0-11542 GCA_900546335.1 uncultured Streptococcus sp. | reverse complement strand
TGAAAATCTTATTTATTTTTTCTTAGGTGAATGGATAGCCATTCCTAAAACATCCGCAAATGCTTCGTACATTACTTCAGAGTAGGTTGGGTGTCCGTGGATGGTCTTCAGCATTTCTTCAACAGTGATTTCCATTTCGATAATGCTTGACGCTTCGTTGATCAATTCTGCGGCTGCAGGACCAATGATGTGCACACCAAGGATTTCCCCGTATTTTTTATCTGCAATAACTTTTACGAAACCTTGGGCAGCATCAGATGCAATGGCACGACCGTTGGCAGCAAAGTTGAATTTACCGATGGCTACATCATATTTCTCACGTGCTTGTTCTTCAGTCAAACCTACTGCTGCTACTTCAGGAAGAGTGTAGATAGCTGCTGGAGTCAAGTTCAATTTGGCAACAGCATGGTTTCCTTTAAGGGCATTTTCAGCGGCAACTTCACCCATACGGAAGGCTGCGTGCGCTAACATCTTAGTACCGTTAATGTCACCTGGTGCGTAGATACCTGGAACAGAAGTTTCCATGTATTCGTTAACCTTGATGCGACCACGATCCAATTCAAACTCAACATCACCAATTCCTTCAAGATCTGGCACACGACCAATTGAAAGGAGCGCTTTGCTTGCGATGATATCATCTTTTCCTTCAACCTTGATACGAAGTTGACCATTTTCCTCGATGATTTCTTGCAGTTTTGTACCTGTTAAGATGGTCATTCCTTTACGCTCAAGGATCAAGCGAAGGTTCTTAGAAACTTCCGCATCCATAGCTGGAACGATACGGTCCATCATTTCGATAACAGTTACTTTTGACCCAAATGTCATAAAGGCCTGACCGAGTTCGATACCGACAACTCCACCACCGATGATTACGAGGCTTTCTGGAACTTCGTTCATTTCAAGAATATCATCGCTGGTCATCACAAGTGGAGATTCCATACCAGGTACGTTGATCTTGCTGACTTTTGAACCACCAGCAAGGATGATTTTCTTGGTTTCAAGCAATTCCGAACCATTTACCAAGACATTCTTGTCTTTAGTGATGGTACCAATTCCCTTATGTACAGTAACTCCGTAGCTACGAAGAAGACCTGCAACTCCGCCAACCAAAGTATTGACAACCTTAGATTTGGTTTCAAGGAGTTTATCCATATCTACAGTGAAGTTTGGATTTTCGATGACGATACCACGGTTTGCTGCATGGCCAATGTTTTCGATGATTTCAGCGTTGTGAAGGTAGGTTTTAGTTGGGATACATCCACGGTTCAAGCACGTTCCACCGAGTTCAGATTTTTCAACAAGGGCAACCTTACCACCAAGTTGAGCAGCTTTAATCGCCGCCACATAACCAGCAGGACCTCCACCAATCACAACGATATCAAAGGCATCATCGCTCTTACCATCGTCGTTTGAAGCACTAGCTGCAGGCGCAGGTTTTGATTCTGGTGCAGCTGCTCCAGCTGTTGGGATGTTTTCCCCTTCTTCCCCTAGGTAACCGATAACTTCCGTTACAGGAACAGTTTCACCATCTCCTTTGAGGATGGCAATCAAGTACCCATCTTCTTCGGCTTCCAATTCCATGCTGACTTTGTCAGTCATGATTTCCAAAAGGATTTCTCCTTCTTTTACAAATTCTCCGACTTTCTTATTCCATTGGACGATTTGTCCTTCTGTCATATCGACGCCGGCTTTTGGCATAATTACTTCTAAGGCCATGTCTTACTTCCTTTATCTATATCTCTAAAAATAAATACTGTATTTTTAAACCAACATTGAGATTGGGTTCTCAATTAGGGCTTTCAAGTCTTTCATAAACTTAGCACCAGCCATACCATCTACAACACGATGGTCAATGGTTAATCCTAGACTCATGATTGGTCGGATAACAATCTCACCATTGACAACAACTGGTTTCTCGATTGTCGAACTTACACCCAGAATAGCTGAGTTGGGTTGGTTGATGATCGGACCAAAGGACTGAACGCCAAACATTCCCAAGTTACTGATTGTGAATGTCGAATTTTGAAGTTCACTTGGAGCTAATTTACCTTCCAAGGTGCGACCAATGACATCTTTGAAGGCTACAACCAACTCTGAAAGGCTCATCTTTTCAGCATTATAAACAACAGGTGTCATCAATCCATTATCCATTCCAACTGCCATAGCAAGGTTGACATAATTATGAGTGATAATAGTCTTGCCGTCTTCGGTCAATGAAGCATTGATGTAAGGATGTTTCATCAATGTCTTAACAACAGCAAGTGAAAGAAGGTCAGTAACCGTAATTTTCTTACCAGTTGCTTCCATGATTGGTTCAAGAACCTTCTTACGAAGAGCTAGCATTTCAGACATATCGACATCATAGTTGAGCGTGAAGGTTGGCGCAGTTAGGTAGGATTCAACCATACGTTGGGCGATTACCTTACGCATTGGTGTCATTGGAATACGCTCAATTTCACCATAAGGAGTGATATTGTCTGGAACTTCTTCCGCTTTTTCAATTTGAGCAGGAGATTTGATGGTATCGTTTTCGATGTTTTCAGGAAGAAAGGCCAAAACGTCCTTCTTCATGATCTTACCACGATGACCCGTTCCTTGGATTTCCTGCCAAGCAATGTTATGTTCGAGGGCAATTCGTTTTGCAAGTGGCGAAATGCGAACCACATTTGTGTCTTTATAAGTTTCCACGTCTTCTTTGTGGACACGACCGTTTGCACCTGAGCCAGAAACGTCGTAGAGGTTGATCCCTAGATCATCCGCTAACTTTCTAGCCGCAGGAGTCGCTCTTAGCTTGTCATCAGCCATGACCTCTCCAATTCTATACTAAAATATTAAGGACGAAGAGGGCAATGAAAAAATAGGAGATTGACGATGTGTTCGACGAACACAAGGAAATCTATCTTTTTTTCGCAGACCTCCGTCCGAATTCAATTACATGATACTAAGGGCGTCAAAAAGCGACTGAAAAATAGGAAATCTACGCAGGCTTCGATGAAGTCAAGGAGATTTATCTTTTTTCCGAGCTTTTAGCCCGTGTTCAACTCTACAAGCAACTTGGATACAACACGTATCTCAAGTTGCTACGGTTGCCGCTATTAGGCGGTCGACCTTGTAAACTTACTAAGTCGTTCGTCGAATAACATCGATTCGACTCCCTCCTGTCGCAACTTTACAAACAACTTAGATACAAAACATATCTTAAGTTACTAAAGTTAAAAACAACAATTATTTTACATAACTTATCTTATGTAATTCTATTCTTTGTTATATGTTTTACGGATGGCATCTTTGATGCTTTCAACTGTTGGAATCATTGCATTTTCTAGGTTTTGTGCGTAAGGCATTGGCACATCTTCTCCTGCGCAACGGCGGATTGGTGCATCTAGATAGTCAAATGCTTCCGATTCTGAAATAATAGCTGAAATCTCTCCGATATAGCCACTTGTTTTATGGGCATCATTGACCAGAACAACTTTACCAGTCTTCTTAACTGAGTTGATGATGATATCCTTATCAAGTGGAACAAGGGTACGTGGGTCCACAATTTCAACTGAAATTCCTTCTTCGGCCAATTCTTCAGCTGCTTGAACCACACGGCGAAGCATTTTACCATAAGTAACAACTGTTACATCTGTACCTTCGCGTTTGATTTCCCCAACTCCAAGTGGGATTGTGTAGTCTGGATCAACTGGTACTTCCCCTTTTTGGTTAAATTCTGACTTGTACTCAAGAATGATAACAGGGTTATTATCACGGATAGAAGACTTGAGAAGTCCTTTCATGTCCGCAGGCGTACCAGGCGCTACAACCTTAAGTCCTGGAATGTGAGTGAACCAAGACTCTAGAGATTGCGAGTGCTGAGCTGCAGAACCAACTCCGTTACCAGCTGCGCATCGGACAGTCATTGGAACCTGACCTTTACCACCAAACATATAACGTGTTTTAGCAGCTTGGTTAACGATATTATCCATGGCAATAACTGAGAAGTCCATGAAGGTCATATCAACGATTGGGCGAAGTCCTGTCATAGCCGCTCCTGCTGCTGCTCCAGATATGGCAGCTTCAGAAATCGGACAGTCACGGATACGTTCTGGACCAAATTCTTCGAGCATTCCAACAGAAGTTCCAAAGTCTCCTCCGAAGACACCGACGTCTTCTCCCATCAAGAATACATTTTCATCGCGACGCATTTCCTCAGACATAGCAAGGATAATGGTGTCACGGAACGACATTGTTTTTGTTTCCATTTTATCTCTTTCTCCTTAGTCTGCGTAAATATCTTCAAATGCGGATTCAAGCGGTGGGAATGGACTTTCTTCCGCAAATTTAACAGAAGCTTCTACTGCTGCTTTCACTTGTGCTTGGATTTCTTCCAATTCTTCAGCGCTAGCAATGTTATTTTCAATAAGGTAATTACGAAGGTTTTCGATTGGGTCTTTTTGTTTCCACAATTCCACTTCTTCTCGCGTACGATATTTACCAGGGTCAGATGATGAGTGACCAAGCCAACGATAGGTGACACTTTCAATCAAGACTGGACCGTTGCCACCACGAACATGGTCTACAGCTTTCTTAAATCCTTCATAAACATCAATGACATTGTTTCCATCTTCGATAAACATTCCAGGAATTCCATAAGCAGCGCTACGTTGATGAATATGCTCTACATTGGTCATATTCTTGATATCCGCAGAGATACCGTAACCGTTGTTAATGCAATAGAAAATAACTGGAAGGTTCCAGATAGAAGCCATGTTCACTGCTTCGTGGAAAACACCTTCGTTGGTCGCACCATCTCCAAAGAAACAGACAACGATTTTACCAGTATGTTGCATTTGCTGACTGAGGGCTGCACCGACAGCGATTCCCATACCACCACCTACGATACCATTGGCACCGAGGTTCCCAGCATCCAGGTCGGCGATGTGCATAGAACCACCTTTTCCTTTACAGGTTCCAGTGTATTTCCCAAGGATTTCTGCCATCATTCCGTTGAGGTCAATCCCTTTGGCAATGGCCTGTCCATGACCACGGTGGTTGGAAGTAATCAGGTCATCTGGGTTGAGAGCCAACATCGCTCCAACGTTAGCAGCTTCCTCTCCAACAGAAAAGTGAGTCATACCGGGAACTTTCCCCTTTTTCACTAACTGAGCAATTTTTAAGTCCATGCGACGGATTTCTTCCATCTTACGGAACATCTCTAGCAAAAGATTTTTATCTAAAGTTGACATAATCTTGCCTTTCTAACTTTGTACTTACCTTACTATTTTACCTTTTTTAGTATACGCTGTCAAAGTATATGGTTAATAAAATTTCACAATATAAAAAAATAAATCCCTGTTAAAACAGGGATTCTCTCTAGTTAGAGTATTTTTTCACAAAGTCGTTTTTCAGGATAATTTCTTAAAATTAGCTCAATCTTTTCATTACAGTTTTCAAACGCCATTGGTACAAACAACCAGAAACAATCAAGCTGGCAATTAACCCAATCCAGTAGGCAAATGCCCCTAAGGCAGTTGCTTGATCTAGTAGGTATCCTAGAGGTATCGCTACTCCCCAATACCCGATTAAGCCAAGATAGAAAGGAATGATAGTGTCCTTATAGCCTCTTAGAATCCCCTGGAGTGGGGCCGCAAAGGTATCAGCTAATTGGAAAAAGAGACTGTAGGTTAGAAATACAGCAGTTGTTTCAATGAACTGAGAGTCATTCCCATATAGACTTGCTACACGATCTCTAAAAATGTAGAGGAAGGATAGGGTAAGACAAGCAAAAATAAGGGCTGTTATTCTCCCCAGACGAGCATAGGTTTTTGCATCCTCAAAACGTTTAGCCCCCACCTCGTAAGACACAACAATCGCCATAGCAGAGGAAATACTCATGGGAAAAGCATACATGAGAGTTGAGAAGTTCATGGCTGACTGGTGACTAGCGATGATGAGCGATGAAAACTTAGCCATGATTAGTCCCACCACGGAGAATATAGCTACTTCAGCAAATACGGTTCCTCCGATTGGTAGACCTAATCGAACACCTTCCTTGATTTTATCTATATTGAGTGGAATGCGTTTTTCAAGATGTAACGCTTTTAATCTTTTTTGTTTGAACAAAACAAGAAGAGAAATCCCCAATAAAACCCAATATGCTAGAGAAGTTCCTAGCCCTGCTCCTGCGCCACCAAGCTCTGGAAAACCAAGGACTCCATATATCAAGAGATAGTTAAAACCACTATTTAGCGGAAGTAACAAAAGCATGAGGTACATAGATAGCTTGGTCAAACCAAGAGAATCTAACAATGACCGAATAACACTAAAAAGCAACAAGGGAATAATCCCGATAGACAAATACCAAAGATAAGAAACTGCAACTACCGCCACTTGAGCTTCTAGTCCAATATGGTTTAAGACAGGCGGTGCAAAGAATATTACCATGCCAAGCAAGACCAAAGACAACCCGAAAGCCAAGTAGATGAATTGGTAAAAGTCAGATGCCACTTCTTCCTTTTTACCTCGTCCCAGATGATGGCCTATGATGGGAACCATGGCCGAAACAATCCCTGTTAAAAAAGTAAAGAAAGGATTCCATAGACTCGTTGCAGTTGATACTCCTGCCAAGTCCATGGTATTGTATTGCCCAGTCATGGTTGTATCGACAAAAGAGGCAGAATAATTAGCAAACTGATAAATCAGGATAGGAAAAAATATCTTAAGAAATAAAATAAACTTATCTTTAAATTGATGGGTTCGATACATATACGCTCTCTATTCTCATAGTCTATAGAGCAGAATCCCATCTAGTTTTTGTAAACGATTTGTCCTTTACAGATGGTATATTTGACCTGCCCTTTTAAAATCTCACCGATAAATGGTGAGTTTGCTGCTTTTGAAGCAAAATGGGAGTCCACAAGGCGGTCAGCCTTAGCGTCAAAGATAGTGATATCCGCTGGACCATTCTCAGCCAAGTAACCTGCTTCAAAGTTGTAAAGCTTGGCTGGGTTGTAGGTCATTTTTTCAAGCAATTCCATCAAGCTTAGCTCGCCAGCATCTACCAAATAAGTCAAACCAAGAGAAAGAGAGGTTTCTAAGCCAGTCATACCAGATGGCGCTTTGGTGATATCTTCTACATTTTTCTCATCTGTATGGTGAGGCGCGTGGTCTGTCGCGATAACTGTGATAACACCTGACTTGAGACCTTCGATCACGGCTCGACGGTCTGATTCCAAACGAAGCGGCGGATTCATCTTGGCATTGCTTCCTTGTGTCAAAAGGAGCGCTTCTGTTTTAGAGAAATGTTGTGGCGCTACTTCTGCTGTGACTTGCGCTCCCAAACCTTGAGCGAATTCCACTACCTTGACACTTTCTTCCTTAGACAAATGCTGGATGTGAACATGTGCCTTGGTTGCATAGGCAATCATGACATCACGCGCAATCATAGCGTATTCTGCCACCCCTGTCGCACCACAAATATGAAAATGTTCCTTAGCGATGTTTTCGTTAAAGCCAAGAATACCGTTCAAGCCGGGATCTTCCTCGTGTAGACAAACAAAGGTCCCAAGTTTTTTAGCAGTTTCCAAGGCTTCTTTGAGAACCTTACTGCTTTCAAGTGGAATACCGTCATCAGAAAAACCAACAGCTCCAGCTTCTAAAAGCGCCTTAAAATCAGTCAAGTCTTGGCCATTAAAGTTCTTAGTAATGGTCGCAACTGTCTTGACATTGATCTTTTCTTTAGCAGCTGACTGGAGAACTTCTTGAAGAGTCTCTACATCCGAAATGGTTGGACTGGTATTAGCCATCATGACGACAGTTGTAAATCCACCTGCAGCAGCCGCTAGGGCCCCAGTATGGATGTCTTCCTTGTGAGTCTGACCGGGTTCACGGAAATGAACATGAATATCAACTAGTCCAGGCGCAACCACAAGCCCAGTAGCATCAATTAGCTCTGCTCCTTCTTCCTTGATTTCAGGGGTAATTTTGACAATTTTCCCATCTTGCACTAAAATATCACACACTTGATCCAAACCAGACTTAGGATCCATTACACGACCGTTTTTGATTAGTAGCATCTGCTTTCTCCTTTAATCATAGAAATCAACTTGGGTATCCAACAATTTGTCCCCATCATAAACAAACTTAGCTGAAAAGAAGGGTTTATCTTCTAAAAGCCACTCAACAAAAGTGTGATCACCCTCCCAAGTTGGCTTGCTCAAAACTTCATCATAGGGAACCCATTCTAATGTTCCCTCATTGCAATCAATCAAGTCACCCTCGAACTCTGTCACCTTAAAAACATAGGTGTACCAGTCTAAATCTGGCGTGAATTCTGGAAAAGTGATAACGCCTTTTAGAACCGGCTTGGCTTTGAGGCCTGTTTCTTCTAGGATTTCACGCGCAGCGCATTCCTGAGGTGTCTCCCCTCGCTCTAACTTACCACCCACGCCAATCCATTTGCCTTCGTGGACATCATTGGGCTTCTTATTGCGATGGAGCATGAGCAGTTCTTTTCCGTTATCAATGTAGCAAATCGTCGCTAACTGAGGCATATTCTCTCCTTATCTAAGCCAATCGATTGGCTCTTGTCCTGTCTCTGTTAAGAATGCATTGGCCTTGGAAAAAGGCTTGGAACCCCAAAATCCTCTGTAAACAGATAAAGGACTGGGATGGGCTGATTCGATAATCAAGTGATGAGGATTGGTAACCAAGGCCTTCTTCTTGCGTGCATATGCTCCCCAGAGTACAAAGACCACTGGCCTATCTAGATGATTGACCACCTGAATCACAGCATCTGTAAAAGGATCCCATATCTGCCCAGCATGACCATTGGCCTGTCCGGCAGGAACAGTCAAACATGCATTAAGAAGCAAGACTCCTTGCTCAGCCCAAGCTGTCAAATCATGAGATTTCTTAACCCCGATGTCATCTGACAATTCTTTCAAGATATTTTGCAAGGACGGCGGAGCTGGGAGAGAGTCAGGAACAGAAAAACTCAAGCCCTGAGCTTGACCTGGCCCGTGATAGGGATCCTGTCCTAGAATCACCACCTTCACTTCTTCAAGCGGTGTAGTCAAGAGAGCCTGAAAAACCTTTTCCTTAGGTGGATAAACAGTCCCCTGAGCATAGACCTGCTCCATAAACTGATTGATTTTCCCGAAATAACCTTCAGGTAATTGCTCCTTAATCAAAGCATGCCAAGATGAGTGTTGCATAAAGCCTGCTCCTTCATTTTTACTGCCTCTATTATAGCAAAAAGTGGCTATTGAAACCACTTTTTACAGTTCTTATATATACTGTTATTCATCCTAGTATTGGACATTAGTATTTACAGTATCAATCAGCTATTAGAAACTTTTCGATTGTATCAATAGCATAGGAAAGTTGATTATTTACAGACTTCATCCGTTCAAAATTAGCGTCCATATAGTAGAGTTCAGATAAGCCACCCCTAGGAAGAAAGAGTGAATAGTGGATATTCATCTTCTCTCGAGTACTTAACTCTATATGATTGCTTATGATATACTTTAACTTTTTTAACGAATTTACTTGAGCAACCACACCTTTTAACTGATACTTCTCGATGAGGTTTAGTAAATTGTCAATCTCTTCAATGACTTTAGTTTCCATATCATCCCCTCTGAGGAAAAGCACTACATAGCATCCAAACAATCCAGCAAGTCTTGGTAAGAATGAACTTCATAAGTTGGCTGGGCTTGTGTGTGATTTTCGAGGTGATGGGGATTGTACCAGATAGTATCAATTCCAGCATTATTACCACCTTGAATGTCAGCGGTTAGGGAATCTCCAATCATCAGGGCCTTTTCTTTATCAAGTCCAGCAATCTCTTGACCAATTTTTTCAAAGAATAGTGCATCAGGTTTTTGAGTTTGCAACTGTTCAGAGATAAAGACTTGGTTGAAATAGGGAGCCAGACCCGATTGAGCCAAACGACCCGTCTGAATGGCAGTAATGCCATTTGTCGCAGCGTACAAGTCATAATCTCGCTCTATGAGGCTATCCAAGAGTTCATGAGCGCCCGAAATCGTTTGTCCCTGTTGGGCAAGGTAAAATTGGTAACGCTGGGCTAGAAAACTACCGTCTTTTTCCTGTCCAAAGTGAGCAAATAAACGAGAAAAGCGCTTGTTGACCAACTCTTGTTTACTGATTTTCTTTTGCTCCAAGTCCTTCCAGAGAGCCTTGTTCATAGGAACGTAATAGTCTTTATAGGATTGGATATCCGCAACTCCTTCTTCTTTTAGAAGTTGTGTCAAAGCTACATCCTCAGCAGCATCAAAATCAAGCAAGGTGTGGTCAAGGTCGAAGAGTAGAAATTTGTAGGGCATCGAGTTTCCTTTCTAGGTAATCAAAAGATTAGGTTATTTCTTCTTATTCTTAGTTTTATTCAACAACATACCAACTACAACTGGAGCAACAACACCTCCAACTCGTTCAACAACTTTAAGTATCTTTTTTGCTCCATCTATTTTTTTGTTTCTACTCGATTCACACTTATTGTGTTTATAACTTGATGGTAAATCCCTAGTACATGTCTTGCATTTTTTCATTTCGTTCATTCTAACACCTCCGTCTCAATAGAATCTAGTTTATTTGGCAATTTCATTATAGAAGTTTCAATTTTTGGCAATTCTTTCGTCCAGTAATTTGTAGGAGAAGGATCAAGTAAATCAAGTCTCTCTACTAATTCTTGAGAACTGAGATAAGTTTCGTTAATAAATTTCCCAAAGTAATCCAAACTTTTTTGAGCAGCCTGTTTCTCGCCCAACTCATTATAAGCTATTGCCGCTGATAGTGAAACGATATTTACGGCTGCTAATCCATCTCTAATCTCATTCATACGAGCTTCAATTTTATCTGGTTTATCACCTTTGAATAACTTACCCCAAGTAGAATCTGGTTGTTCTTTGATAAAATTTACATTTGATTTTTGACTAAGCATTAAGAGATTTCGACTATCTTCTGCATCTGAAATAACTTGCAGTAACATCATTGTTCTAATGTTTGGATTTGATATCTCTCTAGCCTGCAAAAGTTTCTGTTGACAACTATAGGCTATTGCAAGTCTATCTGACTCCTGTCCTTTTCTAACGTCCTCAATAGCAAATTGTACATTTTGGATCTCTTCTGCAATCTGTGCCATTTGAATTTGCGACGAATAGTCGGCTAAGGCTTTATTTAATTCTGGTGTCAATTTAACAGATTTCAATGATATATTTCCAATGACTTTATTAGTATTAGTATCTACTAATACAGCCAAGAGAGAGACATCTTTCTTGGTCATTAATTTTAACACACCTTGAGCAATTGCTTCCCGTTGTTCTGAAGAAAGAATTGCCTGAAAAACCTCTTCAGGAATACTAGATTGGACAACATTGATAAAGGCTGGAGCAGAATATAACATTTTTTCTACTTCAGATAAGATTTTACTTGCATTTTTGACTAATGGTTGGGCTATTTCTGGTAACTTATTAAAAAACGCTGTGGTCAGGCACGCCGAACAGGGTAAACGCTGCCGGTGCCGGCTGGGTTTCCCATT